>DATMYB010000620.1:0-12704 GCA_035561215.1 Syntrophomonas sp.
CTAAAATTCCATAACCTCGAAATTCACAATTTGACTGAAGGATACATAAACCTTGCGGGAATTAAATGGCCCCAGGTTGTACGATTTTTCAAACAAATAATAAGGACTGGGGTTGCCTTTGGATTCATACCAGCTTATAAAGGAACTGACTTCGCCGGAAGTTAGCTCAAATTCAAATGTTTCTCCTACAGTTGTAGTTATCCTAAGCAATGCATTGCCGGTAGAGGGGGGAGATGATGATTCGGCCGGAGTGGCAGAAGCTTCATTGGAGGCTTCACCCTCAATATCATCAACGATGGCCGTTACTACATAGTAGTAAGTGGTGCCGTTCTCTACATCAGTGTCCGTATAACCGGTGGCAGTTATACCACTGGCAACGGTCGTATAACTTCCGCCACTGGTGATAGCCCGTTTGACGTTGTAAGCAGTGGCATCCGTAACTTCCGTCCAGGACAAGGAGACTTGTTCATCGCCAGCGGTGGCCGTAAGCGTAGCCGGCGTAGCAGGAGATGATGATTCAGCCGGAGTGGCAGAAGCTTCATTGGACGCTTCACCCTCAATATCATCAACGGTGGCCGTTACTACATAGTAGTAAGTAGTGTCGTTCTCTACATCGGTGTCCGTATAACCGGTGGTAGTTATACCACTGGCAACGGTCGTATAACTCCCGCCACTGGTGGCAGCCCGTTTAACATTGTAGGAAGTGGCATCCGTAACCTCTGTCCAGGACAAGGAGACTTGTCCATCGCCAGCGGCAGCCGTAAGCGTGGCCGGAGTACTGGAGGCAAATTCATTAACATTTAAGCCGGTAACCTGGATTGGAGTAGAACTATAGTTAGAGCTACCGTTTCCAAGGCCATCGTTAGTAGCACCCCAAGCCCAAATTGTACCGTCTTCTTTCATCGCTATTGTAAAATAATTACCGGCAGCTACTGTGGCCACCCCGCTTAAATTACTAACCTGGACGGGGACAGTTCGATTAGTGTAAGTCCCATCTCCTATCTGCCAATTAGAGTTAGATCCCCAACCCCAAAGAGTACCATCTTCTTTAAGGGCAAAGCCAGATTCGCCACCAGCCGATATAGCGGTTATGCCAGTTAAATTAGACACTTGCACCGGAGTAGAACTGCTGGTGGTAGTGCCATTGCCGAGCGAGCCCTTGGAATTATATCCCCAGGTCCATACGGTACCGTCTTCTTTAAGAGCTATACAAAAACTTGCGCCGCAGTCTACAGCAATAATTCCAGTTAGGCCGCTGACCTGAACAGGAACGTAGCTAGTAGTCGTTGTGCCATTGCCAAGCTGGCCATTGCCATTGTTGCCCCAAGTCCATACAGTGCCATCCTCCTTAAGGGCTATGCTATGATAAAGATGAGCAGCTATTGAGGTAACTCCGGTTAAATTTCGCACTTGAACAGGAGTATATCTAGGAGTAGTGGTTCCGTCTCCAAGTACGCCACAAATATTTTCTCCCCAGTCCCAAACAGTTCCATCCGCTTTAAGAATCATGCTATAACCGGCACCAGCATCAATTGCGGCTATTTCACCTAATCCGTTGATTTGAATCGGAGCAGAACTGTTGATAGTGGTTCCGTCTCCAAGTTGCCCATACTTATTATTTCCCCAAACCCATACGGCGCCGTCTTGTTTAAGGATTATACTATGTTGATATCCAGCCGCAATTTTTGTAACCCCACTTACTCCATAGACCTGAACCGGAATAGAACTGTTGGTAGTGGTTCCATTTCCAAGTTGTCCGTAATCGTTACTTCCCCAGGTCCATACGGTGCCGTCGGCTTTTAGAACCATACCAAAATCCTCGCCGACAGATGCCTGGGGGGTTACCGCCGCCCAGGCGGCAGGGCTATACGCAGCCAGAAATACAAGCGCGAATACCAAAACCATGAAACTTGACCATACTTTTCTCACTATAATTACCTCCTAAAATCGCCATGCCATCAGCTATGCCGACCACTTTCACATTCGACTTTATCAACCGGCTCTTTACATCACCTTTTTAAAGCCGCGGACTAGCCGCCAGCCGAAAATAAATATAACAATTACTATATCGTCATTCACGAAAACGATTTTAGCCGATAACTTGTTCGTTTAATATTAAAAGGAGGCTCCGAATGTCGGAGCCTCCTGCGGGTACTGGGAATCAAACAAAAAGAACGTCCCTTTGTTAGTTCTTTGTTGGGTTTTTACTGTAAGAGTTTGAGGACGTTTTGGGGCATTTGGTTGGCCTGGGCCAGCATGGAGGTGGCCGCCTGAGACAGGATGCTGTACTTGGTGTATTCCATCATTTCCTTGGCCATATCTACGTCACGGATATTGGCGTCCGCCGCGGTCAGGTTCTCCGCCGAGATGGTCAGGTTGTCGGAAGTATAATCCAACCGGTTTTCATAAGCTCCCAATCTGGAGTTCTCCGCCGAGACTCTGGAAATGGCGGCGTCCAGGGTGGAGATGGCGGTGGCCGCAGATCCCCTGCTGGAAAGGTCGATATTGTTAATACCCAAATCCACCGAGCCCATGCTGTTTAAGCTGATGGTCATGGTCTGGCCTTCGTTGGCGCCGGTCTGCATGGTCAGGGCGTTTTTGGTCACCTGTACGGTGCCGTAGTTGGAATTAGTAGCTGCCGCCGCCGTACCTGTCAAGGTAACCTTCAGGCCAAAGGCGTCACCCGCAGTTGAGACAAGGGTCGTTCCCGAGCCGGTCGCGGCTGCCCCGCCGATGGTGCCTTCTACATCAACCCCGGTATCGGAATTATCCGTTGTGGCGCCTGTAGTCAAACCTAACGCCAGAGCTTCGGCACTGCCGCTCACGGTTATAGTGGAGGAACCATAGGCGTTGTTGGTTAACGTAAGTAGATTGCCGCCTGCATTGTAGGTTGCGGTAATACCCAGGGTGGAGTTGTTCACCGCGGCCATAAACGCCGCGGCGGTTGCATCCGCATCAAGAGAGGTAGCCTCGAAAGTAATAGACTGGTTGTTGATTACTACCGTTGTCGGACCGCTTAAAGCAATGGAATCAGATATGGCAGTACCTGCTATCGTCGCCTGTTCTGCAGCGGTGGTAACCGCAATTTGATAAGAGCCCGCGACAATGTTGTCACTGGTAACCGTGGCTGACGCAACATTTGGGTTGCTGGAATAGATGACTTTGTTGCCGGAATCGCCGTTTAACAGCTTTTTGGTGTTAAACTCAGTGGAGGTCGAAATCTGGTCGATCTGGCTCATCAATTGAGAGTATTCTGTCTGGATGTATTCCCGGTCGTCGTCGGTCAGGGTATCGTTGGCGGCCTGTACCGCCAGTTCCCGCATGCGCTGCAGGATGGTATTGGTTTGATTCAGGGCGCCTTCCGCCGTCTGGATCAGGGAGCTGGCATCCTGGGTATTGTCGTCGGCCTGGTTCAAACCGTTGATCTGGGCCTGCATTTTCTGGGAAATGGCCAACCCGGCCGCGTCGTCGGCAGCGGTATTGATCTGGTAGCCGGAAGACAGTTTTTCCAGGGATTTGGCCATGGAGGAATCGTTTTTGGACAACTGGTTGAAAGTGTTCAACGCCGCAATATTATTGTTGATGATCATTAAGAATAACCTCCTTGTTTTTACACTTTTAGGGCGGCCTCCATGCCGCCGCTATAACCTTCTCCGGGGCCCGCGGAGAAGATCATATGTGCCTGACTCACTCTTATATATCGACGGTTCTAAATAAATGTTTAGCCGAGGGCGGTCTTTTTTTCAGTAAAATTTTCCTTACTTTTTTCATTGGGGCTTTTTACAGCCTGTACCCATACCGTTCTTAATTCCTCGATCATGGTCAGCACTTCCTCGGCGGCTTGCACATCTTTTTTCATATTGGCCCGCACCAGCTGATGATGCATGTATTCGTAGAGGGAATACAGATTCTGCGCGATTTCCCCCGCGTCGTAATTAAGGCCTGACACGAGGCCCGCTACGATCTTCTGGGCACGTTTAAAATTCTCGTTGGCCTCCTCATAATTCTGGTTGTTGACGGCCAGCACCGCCTTTTTGATGAATTTTATAGCGCCGTCGTACAGCATCAAGACGAGATCTTCACTGGAGGCGGTATTGATCTGGTTTTTCTTATAGGCAAATAGTTGGGCGTTCATCCTGCATCACCTTTCTTTTGCTCATATTAATTCGTTGATGGTAAAGCCGCGGATACTGAACTCTTTCAGCATTTTAAGAACCTGTTCCGGATAAAATTCCTTGATGACTTCCTGGGAATGGTAACTGAGCAACTGCACTGTTTTGGTTGCTTTTTTTTCGGGATTGGTTTGAAAAAAAAGCGGGACGCCATTCTCCTCCAGCAACTGGTTCAGCCGGTTGATGGCCGCCGGCAAATCTTTCCGGAAATCCGCCGCGGAAGCATCGTTTTCCTGAGGGTATCCCTGCCGTTCCTGCTTATCTTTGCTGATCTTGCTCTTTTTGGTTTCGTTGACCATTTGTTTTTGAGTTTGGATCTTGATCGTATCAACGATAATCGGATCGATTCCGTTCAGGCTGCTCATCTTAATCCTCCCTCCGGTTTACTTGGCTGCTTTGATTTCGCTGCGAAAATTTATTATTCGTTCGTTGAATGAACAAACATTCACTCCGCATGGAGAAACACCCGGTGTCTCCCCATGCTGCGCCAAGTGCTCCTTCATGTTTATTCATTCAACCTGATCCAATCAGGGTTTTGCCGTGGAATCACTTGCGCTTATCTAAAAAAACGCCTTCGATGGGCTGTCCGGCGCCCCGGTATATAGAATGGACTTTGGTATTTTGTTTGGCGGCTTTCAGTTTTTCAAACATCAGGTCCCGATTCTGCTGCAGGGCCTGGATATTCTCATGATCCAGGACAATGGCCACCGCCATCAGCTCTTTGGTTTGCCGGACCAGGTCTTGGTCGTCAGCGGGTATATGATTAAGGCTTTCCAAATCCAGCAGATTGACCTGCTCGATAATATTTTGCTTTTGGTTGATCAAATTCAATATGGAATCGAAGTTTTCCGTCCGGATGGCTTCCGCCTGGGCCTGGGTCAACTCCAAAAATGCCTGGATAAGCTCTTTTTTGCGAGTCGCCAAGGCGACTATTTCATCATTATTCGAGTCTTCCATGTAATCGCCGCCTTATTTCGCTTTAATCGGATCCCATTATGGATGACAGCCACGAGGATTGGGAGTTCATTTTAGCGATAAAAGTTTCCATTTGGGTAAACTTGTTGTAATATCTGTTTTCTATATCTTCCAACTTGTCTTCCCAATCGGAGATTTGTTTGTCCAAAGCCGTCAGCCGTTTACCGATAACGCTGAGATCGGCGGAACCGGTATCGCTGCCGGCCTTGTCCGTAAGATCAGTGATGCTTTTCACCGCCGCATCATAGAGCCGGACGGCTATGCCCTTTTCCTCCGCAGTGTCGCTGCTGTTGGTGAAAATCTTCTCTACCGCGGCGGGGTCTTTGGTCAGGGCTTCCCGCAAATCATCCTCGTCAATGGTCAGTATCCCCTGGTCTTTATAGGATTCACTGGCAATACCGATGGAGCTCAGGGAATTATAACTATCGCTGATGCCGGAGATGAAGGAGGACATAATATATCTGAAGTTGCTGGTGATGCTCCGCAGCAGGGGATCGTGACGCAGCAAGCCGGCGCTGGCTTTTGCGTTCCATTTGTTAATTTCGTCTTCGCTCATTTCCGCTTTTTGGGCGTCGGTGAGGGGTTCGTAGTCGTCATCGCGTTCCTCCTGCAGCTCCGTGTTCAATTCTCCCAAGATCTGATTGTAGGCGTCCACAAAACCGGTAATGGATGCCATGATCGCATCTACGTCGCGGGTAACGGTAACGGTGGTGGTTCCGAGCTCTTTCAGGCTGAAGGTAATGCCATTGATGACGATGGAGTTGGTGGAGGATTCCAACCCGGCGGCGTCGCCCATATCCACGGAAGCGTTGGTGCCGGTATAGGTGGCATCTGCTTCGATACTCAAGCCGAGAATGGAGCTCTGGCTGCTGCTGGAGAGAAAATTGGCCTCATCCCCGGTCACGGTCAGTTCCGCGTCGCTGCCGGTGCTGTCGGAAACCAGGAAAAACCGGTTGAGAGAAGTATCGTAACTGGCCGTCACGCCCAGATCGGCATTGTTGATTTTTGCAACTACGGTGCTGATGGTATCGCCGCTCAAACTAAAACTCAATTCCGTGCCGTTGACGGTGGCCTTTATCGTATCGCCGGAACTGTAGCCGCGGGCGGAAAATTCCGAGAACTGGTTATAAAGGCTCAGTTTATTCCCGTCGGCATCGGTTTCCTCCGCCAGTTTCGCTGCGCTCGCTTTGGAAATGCCGGTGGCTAAATGGTTAACCGTGATGGTATAGGTACCCTCGCTGGCATTGGCGCCGGCGGTTGCCGTGGCTACGGTTGCCGCCGAAGAAACTGCGGTTTTGGCTCTAAAGCTGGATTGCAGCCTTAAACTGGATAACGAGGTTCTTAAGCTATCCAGGGAAACATTCAAATTCCGGTAGGTTTCCTGCTGCCACTCCAAAACCTGTTTTTTTTGCTCCAATTTGTCCAGGGGAACCCGCTCGGCCTTCATTAACTTGCTGATGATGGAATCGGTATCTATACCCGAAGCTAATCCGCTTATTCTGGACGAACTGGTGGTCAGATAGGAATATGTACTGGAACTGGTGGAAGAGGTCATCGGTTTTCCTCCTTATCATGCTCTACACTCTTTCGTCAACCAAAAGGCCTAATTCTATATAAGCCATCGCTTTCAAATCCAGGAGTTTTTCCGGCGGTATCTCCCGGATTACCTCCCCGGTCTCTGCATCGACTACTTTCACCATTATTTCATTGACTATATTGTGGACGGAAAATTCCAACCGCACATCGTGTTTGGCCAGGGCCTGGTCAATTTGGGCCGCTGCCTGGGCGATATCATCAAAACTGACCACTTGCTCATCCCAGCCCAGCGATACCACACTTTTAACCGACTGTCGGCCGGACTCCTCCGCACCGTTACCGGCGCCTTCAACTGCGGCGGCGGTCCGGTTCTTCATCAGTTCGCTGGCCGTATCCAGCACCGACATACCCACTTGCATTTTCCCATCTCCTGTCGTTTCGGAATAATCGTCTGCGTCATCTAAAAATTCCCTTGATCCGCCGAAAAAGTTGGGGCCGAACCAAGCGGAGGAGTATACAGGCTGACGACCACGCCACCCTGCGAAAAATGAACCGGCGTAAATGAAATTTTTAGATGATGCAGACTATATGGTCTCCAGACTGCTCCAATCCAGATCGGTATAATTGATGGCTCCGGCGGCCCGGTTTTCGCTTTTCACCGCTTCAAAAATTTCCTCTCTGATAATGGGAATATCGTTAGCGGCGGTTATGCCCAGCTTCACCTTGCCGCCGTCAATCGCCACAATTCTGATTTTTATGTTATCGGCAATAATGATTCCTTCCTCAACCCGCCTGGTTAAAACAAGCATGTTCAATGCCTCCGCTAATTAGCCTTACCGCCCCTCGGCAAATAAAGGATATTTTAATACATTAACTTCTGCATCCAGAATGATTTGTCTGGCATTTTTCTGCCGCCAATTAATGATGAGCGGCCCGATCAGATTGGTGGTGGCATCCTTCAGTCCGCTGGCAGGCACATTTACGATGGTGTATACCAGCGCATCCTCGGGATTTGAAATCTCCATACTCTTTACCAGATCATCATTCAGACTCACAGAATAGTCCGGCTTTACCGTAAAAGGGTCCACCAGCAAGAACGCTGTCTCAGGATCGTCGATGCACTGCATCCACTTGAAATTATCGTTTTGGGCGATATCCAGCAGCGCAAACCTGGGAAATCCTTCAAAAGCCGGCAAACCGCTGTTAAAGGTGATGATATTCTCTTCTTTAACCGCAATTTCGCCCAGATGGGCCGTTTTCACCAACATATCTCCTTACCCCGCTGCTAATTTAAAAAATCCAATAAGCTGGGCGTAAGCACCTGGGCCGCAACTGAAAGCGATGCCTGATAGGTGGCATAAGCGCTGCTGTATTTCGTGTATGCTTCGGCAATATCAACATTCTCCAAACCGGTTATAAACGTTTTGAGACTGGAGGTATAAACGGTGGATCTGCTCTGGGCGGTCTCGATCCGGTTGATTTTAGCCCCCACCACCGCCTCTTCGCTGGTTACGTTATCAAGCAATCCGTCGATCTCGCTGAGATATGAACCAACGGTGCTGGAATCCCCGCTGTTCAAAGCATCCCGCAGGTCTATCAAAGTGTTGAACACGGCGCTCAGGTCGGTATTGCCGTCGCTGTCCGTATGGAACGTCATTTCTCCGGCGGCCAGATTGATGGTCACACCCGCTGAGATTTCTATCTTCTGAGAATAAGTTTGGTCCAGTAAAGCGTCCGTGTAGGTGCTGCTGATAAACTGCACCTGGGTAACGTTGCCGTCGGCATCTTTGATGGCCTCGAAGGGTTCGGATTTGGTCCGGCCGCCTCCGAAAACATAACTGCTGTTGTAATTGGTATTGGCTATTTCAATCAATCCCTCGATCAGGCTGTTAACGTTATCCCCCAGCGCTTTCATAGAGCTGTCCGAATTGGTGCTGTTGGCGCCGGAAACCGCGTTTTCCCGGGCTTGATCCAATATGTCGTAGGCGCCGGACAAGGCGTCGCTGACGGTGCTCAAATAGGACTTGGCGGTTTTCAGATTGGCGCTGTACTGCTCCTGGGAGTTCATGGCCGATTTTGCTTTCAGTATTTTAGCCGCAGCCACGGGATCGTCCGAAGCCACATTTACTTTGACGCCGGAAGAATTCTGCCTTTGATACTCATCCAATTGGGCTAAGTTTTTGTTCAAATTGTTGAGGGTAGTCATGGACAGCATTTTATTGGTAACCCGCATTTTTTAATCACCTCGACCTTATATCATACTCATCAGGGAATCGAACATCTTTTCCACATAGGTAACCACCTTGGCAGACGCGCTGTAGGCATTTTGGTAAAGAATAAGATGGGTCGTTTCTTCGTCAATATTCACCCCTGAAATTGATTCTCTTTTGGTGGTGAGATTGTCAACGATGATTTTTTGGTTGTCAACTCTGGCCTCGGCTACGTCTATTTTAGTGCCTAACTCGACGGTCATGCCCTCATAAAAACCATTGATGGTCATGGTACTGGTGCCGGTAGAGCCCAGATTGTCGTCCAATTTTTTATCTTTCAGCTGGGCAATCTGCAGCGCTATGTCTCCGTTGCCTTCCACATTCGTATCATTTATGGCCGCCGCAATTTTGGAAACGCTACCGGTAATCGCGGAGTTAATGGAAATATTGGCGGCCGTAAAGCTGGCTCCGGCATCTCCGATAACGAAAAAGGCTTCGCCGAGGTCGCCGTTGGAGTCGGTGCCGGTCGTATGAATGCTGTTAATGTTTTCCGCTATCCCCGCGGCCAGGACATCCAATTTATCCAGATAATATTGAATGGTATCATTGGCGCCGGAGTCTCCGTTCAGGTGCAGCAGGGCGGCCAGTGATCCGTCCGTCAGGGTGGAGCTGGTGATATCCGTATTGTCTACCGCTACGCTGTCGCCGTTGTCATCTACGACGGTAACACTTCCCATCTGTATGCTGATGGCTCCGTTATATTCCCCATTGGCATCGACACACGGGGTCACGGTTAAATTGCCTATGCCGGACAACTCGTCCAGCAGCAAATCTCTGGCATCTAAAAGACTGTTCGGGGTCTCCTTCCGGGCTACCATCTTTACGATTTGATCGTTGAGTTCGGCAATTTGCCCGGTGATATTATTAACATTCGTGATGGTCAGGTCGATTTGGGTTTGGGTTTCATCCTGCATATTGGTGAGCTGCGTATTCAGGTCGTGCAAGGTATTGACCAGGGTGGTCGCCGCTTCTACCACCGTCGTACGCACCGGAGTGCTGTCCGGCGTAACCGATAAATCCTGCCACGCCTGCCAAAAAGCGTCCAATTGATCGTCCAGGCCGTTGCTGTCGGCGGTCTCGTTAAAAATAATTTCCATATTCCCCAGGGTGTCAGCCATGGTGTTATCATATTCCAGAGTCGAGTTCTGCTTATGAATTTGATAGTCCAGATATTCGTCCCTGATTCTCAGAATATCCGCTACGTCAACGCCGGTGCCTAACTGGGCGCCCGATACGATGCCTGAAAGAGGGTAGCTTTCCTGTAACTCGACTCGCTGTCTGGTATAACCGTCGGTGTTGGTGTTGGCTATGTTGTTAGCGGTAACACTCTGGGCGGTTTGCTGGGCCATTATACCTCTGAGGGCCGTATTCAGACTCATAAACAAGCTCATATGCTGCCTCCGTTTTTTATATATTGTTGATTCCCCTGCAAAAACTTATCATTCGTTGGTGGAATGTATAAACATCCGTCGCCAGGCTCAGCGCCAAGTGCTCCTTTATGTTTATACATTCCACACGATTAAATTAGGCTTTTTGCAGTGGAATCTATATATTGGTATCTAAAATCCTAGTGCCATCCGCCGGATACACATTCCCGGATTTGTTGTAAACCGATGGTTGGTGAATATTTAGGACTTCCAGCATTTTATCCGCATATTGCAAACCCTGTTTCAGCAGCATGGCATTTAGCTCATGCTCGCTTTTCAGTTTCCGGGAGCTATATATCAGTTCGTCTCTCAGCATGCTTATGCGGGTGAATTCATCATCGCTGACGAACTCCTTGAGCTCGGAAAAATGTCCGATCTCCACGCCTCGCTTCCGGGAGAACTCCTTCATTATGTTGCTGCGTTTTTCCTCTAAAGCGGAGGATTGCTGAATGATATACGCCTGCCGGGCGGTAACGCTGTTTAATTGCTCCAGATCATCCCGTTTCAACGCTTCCAACTGTTCGCCGGCCAGGTCGGTCAATTCCGCAATAGCGCTCTTTTGCTGTTGTAATACTTCAATTAAATTTTTGGCGTCAGCTTCCATCATATCGGCAACTCCCTACTCATCCTCCGCAGACAACATTTTAGCGGCCAGTTGCTGCGCGGAAACGTGATACGTGTTATGGTTCAGTTCCGCCTTGATGCGGGCGATTTTTTCTTCGCGCACTTCGGGCAGCTCATTGGTTTTTTGCATCAGTTCGTTGATTTTTACCGCCTGATCGGATAATTTCACGCTGTCTCCTTCAACCGCATTTGCCCCGTCCTTTTTTTTGGCCGTTTCTGTCTGGGTTTGATTGCTTTGATACAATTTGGTGATATTGCCCGGGGCATTTCCGTTGATCTTCAAATGAATCCCCCCTTCTCAGATCTCAACAGCTTATTAATGTATATCGGCAAGTTAAAAAAATATTTTAGCACAGCCGCAGCGCCCTATTGGATAGGGCTTCCTTCAAACCGAAACCGGTCCTGCGAAATTTATCATTCGTTTGTTGAATGTACAAACAAACCGTGGCCAAGTGCTACCTCATGTTTATACATTCAACCTGATTAAATCGGTTTTGGGCAAGGGAATTAATTTAAAACAAGCCGAAAACTTCTTATTTGCCAGACGTGATTGAACAAAGAAGTGTCGGTATTCTCTCCAGGCTGGCCTGTTGCTCAACCGCCCCTATATCAAAGGCCACCTTGGGCATACCGTAAACAATCGAAGAGCTTTCATCCTGGCCGATGGTGCGGGCGCCGTTTTTCCGCATCGCCAGTAACCCCTTGGCCCCGTCGTGGCCCATACCGGTAAGAATGACCCCTACCGCGCCGGCGCGGCAGTGCTCCGCCACGGAATTAAACAGGGCGTCCACCGAGGGACAATGTCCGTTTATTTTTTCTCCGCGCCGGCATCTGACCGCGTAGCCATCGCCGGCCTTGCAAACCGTCATATGGTAATCTCCCGGAGCTATGAGGGCCAGGCCGGGCATAATGCGCTCGCCGTCCCTGGCCTCCCTTACCTCCAGGGAGCTGGTCTGATTAAGTCTTTCCGCATACATACGGGTAAAAACCGGGGGCATATGCTGCACAATAACGATCCCGGGCATATTTTCAGGTAAATTCTTCAATATGACGTTAAGGGCTTCGGTTCCTCCCGTAGAAGCACCGATGGCGATCAGCTTGTGCTTTGATTTACCTGCGGCGGTGGAAGCCGACGGCTGGTAAACGACATCGGTTCCGCTGAACTTAACTCTCGCCGTAGAGGCGATCTTTATTTTTATAATCAACTCGTTGATAAAAGCCTGGATGGCTCGCTCATTGCTGCCGGTGTCCGGCTTGCACACGAAATCCACCGCGCCAGCCTGCAAAGCTTCAAATACGTCGTCATTCTTAGCGCTGACCATCACTACGGGAATAGGATACTGGGGCAATAACCGACGCAGGAATTCAATGCCGTTCATTTTTGGCATTTCCACATCCAGCGTCAGCACATCCGGTTCCAGTTCGATGATTTTATCTCTGGCCATATATACGTCGGCGACGGTTCCCACTACTTCTATGGCCGGATCGGCGCTTATCCCTCGGGCTAAAAATTCCCTGAAAACCAGGGAATCATCTGTCACCAACACACGAATTTTTTTTGGCAACTACATCTATTCCTTTCTATAAACAGAAGGCATTACTGCTTTATAATCTGTCTCTTTACGGTTGATGGATTCGCTGTGACCGATAATAAGATACCCGCCCGCAGCGGTAATATCGTAAAAACGTTTTACTAATTG
>DATMYB010000621.1:0-9830 GCA_035561215.1 Syntrophomonas sp.
CAGATGTACCGGCTAAAATAAAAAAAGAGGCAATAATCTATATACTTAAAGTTTTTAAGCTGAATGAAAGGACGATCTTATGTCAGACAGAATCAGAGAGACATTTATCGTACACGGCATGTCCTGTACGGGCTGTGAAGCCGTAATTGAGAAAACTCTCCGGGAACTGGACGGAGTTTATGACGTAAAGGCAAGTTTTGCCCGAAATCAGGTTTTGGTGGACTATGATCCCCAAGGAAATTGCTGGGGAAAAATGCGGGCGGCAGTTAAAAAAGCGGGCTACAGGATAGAAAGAATGAAAGCTAAGCCAGCCGATAAATCCGGCGAGGAAGGAAAAGACAAATCGCTGTCTGCTCCGCAATTTATCGGTATTGCCCTGATATTGCTGGCGATTTATCTGATCATAAACCGTACGGTTGGTTTTAATTTTATACCGGAGGTTACCGCCTCCATGGGTTACGGGGTTCTGTTCGTGGTAGGGCTCCTCACGTCACTGCATTGCGTGGCCATGTGCGGCGGCATCAATATGTCCCAGTGCGTAAACAGCGGCGTGTCAGTGACCAATAAAAAAACCATGATGGGGCCGAGTCTTTTGTACAACTTGGGCCGGGTAACGTCCTATACAATCATAGGCGGCATTATCGGCGCGGTTGGATCGGTGCTCAGCTTTTCAGGAGGGGCGCGGGGACTGGTGGCAATTTTGTCGGGCCTGTTCATGATTATTCTGGGGCTCAGCATGACCGGCCAGTTTCCCTGGATCAATAAATTCGTACCGAGGCTGCCGCAGGCGTTCCGTGCCAAGACGGAAACGGCAGGCCAGGGCAAAGGCCCATATATTGTCGGACTTTTAAACGGTTTTATGCCGTGCGGGCCCCTGCAGGCCATGCAGATTTATGCCCTCGGTACCGGCAGCTTTATTACCGGTGCTCTGTCCATGTTCTTCTTCAGTCTCGGAACGCTGCCTTTGATGTTTGGATTGGGCGCTTTCCTGACCATGCTGGGAAGCAAATTTACACAAAAAATGATGAAAGTCAGTGCCGTGCTGGTGGCGGTGCTGGGCATTGTTATGCTGAGCAGAGGAATGGCACTGTCGGGTGTCACTTTGCCGTCCTTATCCTCGGCGTCGGCGGCCCTTTCCGGAGAACCCGCCACTGCTGCGGCCAGCATTGAAAACGGTGTGCAAAATGTAACCTCCACCTTAACTTCAAGAGGATACCCGAACATCACGGTGCAAAAGGGTGTGCCGGTAGTATGGCATTTGCAGGCGGAGGCCAGCGCTATCAACGGCTGCAACCGGACCTTGATTATATCCGAATTTGATGAGCAGGTGGATTTGCAGCCCGGAGATAATATTATAAAGTTTACGCCCACGGAAAGCGGCACGATTGTTTATTCCTGCTGGATGGGAATGCAAACCGGCCGGATCAACGTGATCGATGATTTAAGCGACCAGTCGGCGGTGCAGGATGCGGAGGAGGACTCGGCATCGGCATCGGCTAACGGGTCAGCATGTCCTTGCTGTACGACATCTCCTAAATAGGCAATGAAAAGAGGAAGTAATTATGATTGAAAAAACTTATTCGGTTACAGGTATGTCGTGCAGTGCCTGCGCCGCTCATGTACAGAAGGCGATTTCCAAGCTGGACGGCGTAGATACGTGTGAAGTCAATCTTGTAACAGAGAAACTAAATACGCGATATAACGAAGAAAAACAAAATTTTGCCACTCTGAAAAAAGCGGTTGAGAACGCCGGTTACGGCTTATTGGAGGAACAGCATACTAAAAAAACGGAGCTTCTTATTGAAGGCATGTCGTGTGCTTCTTGTTCTGCTGCCGTAGAAAGAGCGACCCGCAAGTTGGACGGCGTCTTGTCCGCCCAGGTGAACCTGACGACGAACCGTGGCAGTTTTGAATACGACCCTTCCCAAATCAGATTGTCCCAAATCAAAACAGCCATAGAAAAGGCCGGATATAAAGCCAGTGAGATTGAAGCAGAAAAAACCCGCGATTTGGAGACAGAACTCCGGGAGCGCGAGGTGCGGAATATGCGCATCCGGTTATTCATTTCGGCTGTTTTTTCGGTTCCGATTTTATACATTGCCATGTCGCATATGTTTCCCAAGCTGGGCCTCCCGATACCCTATTTTATGGGATCTCATGATTTCCCGTTGGTATTCGCACTGGTTCAGTTGGGCTTGACGGTTCCGGTAATCCTGGCCGGCAGCCGCTTTTACACCAGAGGCTTTAAAACCCTCTTTAAAGGCGCTCCCAATATGGATACGCTGATAGCCATCGGCACCGGCAGCGCGTTTTTATACAGCCTCTTTGCGACCGTCAAGATTTATTTGGGGAGCTTTGAATTCGCCCAATCACTGTATTTTGAATCAGCGGCGGTCGTTATAACCTTGGTCATGCTGGGCAAATACCTGGAGGAGGTAAGCAAAGGCAAAACCTCAGATGCCATTAAAAAGCTGATACAATTAAAACCCGCTACGGCAACCATTGAAGAGGACGGCAGAGAGCTTGAAGTTTCGCTGGATGAGGTGAACGTCGGCGACATGGTCATCGTCCGCCCCGGTTCTTCGTTTCCGGTTGACGGCTTGATAATAGAAGGTATCTCCACAGCGGATGAATCAATGTTGACCGGGGAGAGCCTGCCGGTGGAAAAACAGCCTGGGAGCGAAGTGACCGGAGGCAGCCTCAATGGCGAGGGTTTGATCAAATTCAGGGCGACCCGCGTCGGCAACGATACGACGCTGTCAAAAATAATAAAGCTGGTCGAGGATGCACAGGGCAAAAAGGCGCCCATCGCCAAGCTGGCGGATGTAGTTTCAGGCTGGTTTGTACCGGTGGTAATCGGCATCGCTTTGGTGTCCGCCCTAGCCTGGGCTTTGGCGGGAGAAAATTTTAATTTTGTGCTGACCATTTTTGTATCGGTCCTGGTTATCGCTTGTCCCTGCGCCCTGGGCCTGGCAACGCCTACGGCCATCATGGTCGGAACCGGCAAGGGAGCTGAACTGGGAATCCTTATAAAAAGCGGCGAAACTTTGGAGACAACGCATAAAATCAACGCAGTGGTTTTGGATAAGACCGGAACCATAACTGAGGGCAAGCCAAAGCTCACCGATATAAAAACCTACGGCGATATTTCGGAAAGCGATGCGCTGCTGCTTTGCGCCTCGGCAGAATACGGCTCCGAGCATCCCATTGCTCGTGCCATCGTTGAAGCCGCTGCAAACAGACAGATTTCATTAATGAACCCCGACAACTTCAAGGCCGTACCCGGTCAGGGCATTGACGCTTTTGTTTCCGGCAAAAGGGTGCTGGCGGGGAATCTTAAACTAATGAATGAAAACGGCATCGACGCAGACGAAGCCGCCCCGGACGCTGAAATATTGGCTAGCTCCGGGAGAACGCTGATGTATGTAGCGGTTGACGGTAAGTTGGCTGCGTTGATGGCGGCGGCTGATACGGTAAAGGCCTCGAGCCGGGAGGCTGTCGAAAAGCTTAAGCAGATGGGCGTTGCCATCTATATGATCACCGGTGACAACTTCAATACTGCCAACGCCATTGCCGGGGAAGTCGGCATTCAAAATATACTGGCGGAAGTTATGCCCCAGGATAAAGCCGGCGAGGTCAAGCGTCTGCAGGAGGCCGGGCATATTGTGGCTATGGTCGGCGACGGTATTAACGATGCGCCTGCGCTGGTGCAGGCGGAGGTTGGCATGGCTATCGGCACCGGCACGGATGTGGCGGTAGAATCAGCCGATATCGTACTGATGCGCGGGAATCTGAACGAAGTACCGGCTGCCATTCTGCTGAGCCGCGCCACCATCAGAAACATCAAACAAAATTTATTCTGGGCTTTCATTTACAATCTGATTGGAATCCCTTTTGCAGCCGGCGTCGTTTATCTTTTGGGCGGGCTGCTGCTCAGCCCCATATTTGCCGGAGCAGCCATGGCATTTTCATCCGTTTCCGTGGTCTCAAACGCGTTGCGCCTCAGGCGCTTTAAAATTAGATAGTTTATATCAGGGAGGAAGAAATTTATGAAGAAAATATCATTGATAGCCGTAGTGCTTGCACTGGCAGCAATAATCTTCACAGGATGCTCCGGTACCGATGTAGTATCTAAGTACAGCCTCGAATCATTCGCGGGTATCGTTGACCAATATCCCCGCCTGGTAAAAGATAATACTCAGGCCGATCAGTACTACGATTTTACCGTCGATGGTGAGACCGTGCTCCGGATCAGCCATGACTACAAACTTACCGGTCCGGATGATATCATGCTGGAGACGCCGTTGCAGCCTTTTGTTGACGCTGGGCTTGATATTTCCAAGCTTGATGAAGGTTACAAGGTGATCGACAATATGCTGTATTTAACCGCCGATTATGGCAACGGCGCCGGGACGAAAGATAATGTGACCGATGCTCTTTTTGCCAGTGTGGCATCTGACCGCAGCGTACTGACTTACCACCAGCAGCTCGACCACTACGGTATAAAGCTTACGGCCGGCAAATTCGAATGGGCTAAGGATTATACCGAAAATGACAAGGATATTGTTTTCGTAATCAAAGCGCAACCGTTGAAAAATCTGGGCGTTGATGTCAATAATATAAAAGGTTGGACTTATTCTACGGTGCAAGAAGCAGACGGCAGTAACGTTGATGTTTTGCTGAAGGCTTACGATTTGGAAAATAGCGCAAAATAAAACAAATGTATTAAGTACGGGGGAGAAACATGACTCAGCCCAAAACCATACTCGTTGTAGACGATGAAATAAAGATAACCGAGGTCGTAAAAGCCTATCTTGAAAATGCAGGCTATCAGGCTGCATGCGCTTATAACGGCGCCCAGGCCATGGAAGCATTTGAACGACTCTCCCCCCTACTGGTCATACTCGACCTCATGCTCCCCGATATGACCGGCGAGGAGATTTGCCGGATGATAAGGAAAAAATCAAGGGTGCCAATCATCATGCTTACCGCCAAGGTAGAGGACGAGGATATTATAAACGGTTTAAGAATAGGTGCCGACGACTATCTTACCAAACCATTCAGCCCGAAGCAGCTTATGGCCAGAGTAGAAGCCATCTTGCGCCGGGTTTCCCCGGAGGCGGTTCCGCTGGTAAACGAGTTTTCATTCAATGACGGGGAACTGATTATCGACGGGCTGCGCCACGAGATACGAAAAGACGGGCATCCGGTTCCTTTAACGCCGAACGAGTTCAGAATACTGATGACCATGGCCAAATATCCCTCCAAAGTGTTCACCCGGGAGGAACTGATCGAATTTGCTCTGGGAGATGATTATGACGGCCTTGACCGGGTAATTGACACCCATATTAAAAACATCAGACAGAAGCTGGGCGATGACGGCCGGCTGCCGCGCTACATCCTGACCGTTCATGGAACCGGTTACAAGTTCGGAGGCATTTGACATGAAGACGCTGCGCTTTAAACTTACCGCTTCCTACCTGCTGGTTACCCTGACCGCATTTGCATTGATCGGAATTTTTTCAAATGTAATTCTTGAAAAGCAATTTAAAAACTATGTAATAGATAATCTCAACCAGAAAAATGACGAGATCATTGGGACGCTGTCAGGACGTTACGCCGCCTGGGGAGGAAAATGGGATGTTGCCGGCATTGAAAGCATCGGGATGAGCGCTCTAGGCGACGGTTTGATTGTCCGGGTAAGCGCTGCGGACGGGACCGTGCTTTGGGACGCCATGACCCATAATAGCGGAATGTGCGCCGCATTGCTGCATAACATGGCAGAAAATATGGAAAGCCGCAAAGCCGGCTTTAACGGTGGCTATACGGAAAAAAATTATCCGGTGAAGGTAAACGGAGAGGTGGTCGGTAATGCGGCCATCGGATACTATGGACCCTATTACTATACGGATAATGACATAAATTTTCTGAATACGCTGAACCAACTGCTTATCTTGGCGGCGGCGCTGGCCGCGATCCTATCCTTTATAATCGGAACTTATATGGCCAAGCGACTGTCAGGCCCGATTTCCAAAGTTACAAAAACCGCTCGGCAAATATTGGCGGGAAATTATGGCTGCAGCGTAAGCGAGAAATCCGATACCCAAGAAATATTTGAACTCACCAGCACGATAAATACCCTGGCTACGACCTTGGAACAACAGGAAACTTTGAGAAAAAGACTGACCGCTGATGTGGCCCATGAACTGAGGACACCGATGACCAATCTGCAAAGCCACCTCGAAGCCATGAGCGACGGAATCTGGGAACCAGATACGGAGAGGCTCAAAAGCTGCCATGATGAGGCGGTCAGGCTAACGAAAATCATCGGCGATCTGGAGACCCTGGCCCGTTATGACGGAGAAAATATGGTTCTCAACCAAGAACGTTTCGATATCGCTGAGCTGATAAAAAGGGTAGCTGCCAACTTTGAAAATGAATTTGGCAGCAAGAATATAACCCTGAAACTGGATATAGCGGAGCAGTATCTGGAGGCCGATCCGGATAAAATCGCACAGGTTTTGGTAAATATCCTGTCCAACGCCCTGAAATATACGCCCGGGGGAGGAACCATAGAGATATCCTCCGCGGCGTCGGCACGAGAAGTGCAAATATCAGTCAGAGACACCGGCATCGGCATTGCACAGGAGGATTTACCCTATATATTCGAGCGTTTTTACCGGGTGGACAAATCCCGAAGCAGATCCTCCGGAGGTTCGGGCATCGGACTGGCCATCGCCAATTCTTTGGTCAAAGCCCATGGCGGCAAGATCATCGTAACCAGCGCCCCCGGGAACGGCAGCGAATTTACTGTGATCCTGCCCAGGTAATCCAACAAAGGGACATTCTTTTTGTTGGCTCCCTTGGCCCCCCTGTTGGTCCGGCTGTTCATGCCGACATACCCTCGTATATTCCCTTCCCATCAAAGTCTGATAAAGCCATCAGTCAGGGTGAAACCATAAGGTCTTATTCTCAAAAACAGTCCTTCCAGGCAGTTTGCGCATCATGGCTTCTGCGGCGGACCGGGCCACGGCAGCGTCAAGGCCCTGGGTCTTGATAATGAAGTCCGTCAATCCCTGGCGCTTTTCCTCAAAGGATTGCATGGAACCGTTGGGCCGTGCGCAATAGACGCAGTAATCTTGCTGGTGTTCTCCAGGGCGAATTCCGCTGGTTTGGTCATGGGCATGCCGCAGGCGATACAGGCTTTTACATTGGTTGACATTTTGCTTTCCTCCTCATTCGTGATAATCCTATAATACCAGTACTGCAGAAAAATTTATGGTAAAACATATGATACACAGTGAAACAGTGTTTGTATAAATTTGTCGCTTGCGCTCAAAGGTGCAAACGCAAGGGGCAACAGTAAAAATAATGCTTGGTTTGGTAATTACCCTGTTTACCTGCTGTGGTAGGAGTCCAACGGAATTTTTATTTTACAATGGCATATATATTGCAAATTCTATGTATATCTGCGATACACGGAAAAGCAGGATAAATAAATGGGAAAGGGGTTTTTAGGCAATGACATCATTAAAAGGAAAAGTAGCGTTGGTTACAGGCGGGGGCACAGGTATCGGTAAAGGTGTAGTTGAGGCTTTGGTAGGAAGAGGTATCGATAAGATCGCGATTGCTGCAGCCGACTTTGTAGATCTCGCTGCCAACCAGTATAAGACCAAGAATATTGGCGGCTATACTGCAGCTAAAGACGTCTGCGAAAATTTGAAGAAAAAAGGTATAGATGCTATAGCGATTGAGACCGATGTAACCAAACCGGCCAGTGTTAAAAATATGGTTAAAGAGACTATGGATCACTTTGGCCAAATTGATTACCTGATTCATGTAGCCGGACTTATTACCTGCAAACCGGTAGTAGATCTGACCGAAGAAGATTGGGATTCAGTTGTAAATACCAATGCCAAGGGTACTTTCCTGGTTAACCAATCAGTTATTGAACAAATGAAAAAACAAGGCGACGGCAGAATTATAAATTTCTCTTCCATCGCCGGGAAATCCGGTTATGCCAACCTGGCCCACTACTGTGCTTCCAAGTTTGCCGTAATTGGTTTTACTATTTCCCTGGCCAAAGAATTACTGCACGATGGCATAACTGTAAATTCTGTAGCGCCTGGTATTGTTCCAACGCAAATGTGGATAGATCTGGCCGAATCCATGAGGTTACCCGGTGAGACCCGGGAAGAAAGCTACAAACGTAATGTAGAAGCGATGATTCCTCAAGGAATAGATCAGACTCCGGAAGATATGGCGGCAGCAGTACTGTTCTTTATTGATAACCCACATGTTACCGGCCAGACTCTTAATGTAGATGGCGGATGCTGCTGCTAAGCTGAGTTTTTAGGGGTTTCCGGCTTGTCTCCGGGAACCCCTTCTCAATTATTTATATCATATTGCTGCATTCTTCTGTATAGAGTGCTGCGGGACATCCGCATCTCCTTGGCCACTTTGCTGATATTGCCTCCGAAATGATCCAGCAGGTCAATGATCCTTTTGCGTTCCTTTATATTGTTCAGGTTTCTTATATTTTCTTGTTCATTAAGACCTTCTGTACTTGCTGATGATGGCCGTTGAATAAGTCCGGCTGCTTCCCGGTTAAAAAAAATAATTGATTCCGGTAAATATTCCAGTGTAACTACCTCGCCATCAATAATATTAATGAGCCTTTCCACGACATTCTGCAGTTCTCTGACATTCCCCGGCCAGTCGTAATCCTTTAGTAAAGCCCTTACCTCGGGGTTTATATGCTTAATTTTACTGCGAACTTCCTTACCTATGGTATTCAGCATATAATCAAAAAGTACGGGAATATCCTCCCGGCGCTCCCGCAAAGGGGGTATCTTGATGGATACCACATTCAATCGGTAATACAAATCCTGACGGAAGTTACCGTTTATCACAGCTTGAGCCAAATCCTTGTTGGTAGCGCAGATTATTCGGATATCAACCGGAATGACCTTATCATCACCTATACGTACAAGGCTGCGATCCTGCAAAACTCTAAGCAAAGCTATCTGCTGGTCGAGAGGCATATCTCCTATTTCATCCAGAAAAAGTGTCCCGCCGGAAGCAAGCTCAAATTTTCCCGGTCGGCCACCTCTTTTAGCTCCGGTAAAAGCTCCATCAGCATATCCGAATAATTCACTGCCGATTAACTCTCTGGGGATAGCACCACAATTAACCGCCACAAAAGGGCCCTTTCTCCGTGAACTTTGATTATGGATAGCCTGAGCGAACACTTCTTTTCCGGTACCACTCTCACCCTCCAGCAGAACATTAGATTTACTCAATGCGGCTTTGGTAGCCATATGTATGGTCTTCAACAAAATAGGGCTTTGTCCAATAATATCATCAAATTTATAAGTTGCTTGAGCCCCGCTGAAATGGTTTATTAACTTTTGAATATTTTCCATGGGGCGAAGCATAATAACCCCCCCTGAAGCTGTTAGCTGGTCATCCATAATAGGAGTGCCAGATGATAGACAATGAATACGTCCTACACTGCCGTCAACCAAAACTTCAACATCATGGTAAGATTCATATCTTTCAAGCAAACTTGTACCTGGGGCATTGTTTCCCACCAGTTTTCTTATAGGTTGGTTAACCAATTCATAATCTGGTTTACCCAAAATTTGTTCGGTAATTTTATTAACTTTAGTAACGATTCCTTCTTTATCAATGATTAATACACCGTCAGACATGGTTTCAAATATATTATTGAGCCGATTATTGGCCAAAACCAATTCCTGGTTCTGTTCTTGCAATTTTAACTTTTGATAGGCCATTTTGGAAAAAGTATTAGCTACTGATAACAGGAC
>DATMYB010000622.1:0-11435 GCA_035561215.1 Syntrophomonas sp.
GTATTATGATAACTCAGCAAAATATGAGCCAGAATTTCATCCGCCTTAACCAGATGCCGCAGGTAAGCCCGGCTGTAGTTTCTGCAGACCTGGCAGTCGCATTCCGGATCCACCGCAGTAAAATCCTCCGCATACTCAGCATTACGCACCACCACTTTGCCGCGGTGGCTGAAAGCGGTTCCATGCCTGGCTATACGGGTAGGCAATACGCAGTCGAACATGTCGATCCCGCGTTTGACTCCTTCCACCAAATCTTCCGGCGCCCCGACCCCCATCAGATATCTGGGCTTGTCGCGGGGCAGCAACTGGTTCGTCAGTTCAAGGGTCCGGTACATATCCGGCTTGGGCTCGCCTACGCTCAACCCGCCGATGGCATAGCCCGGGAAATCCAGCGCTACGATCCCGGCCGCGCTTTTTTCCCGCAAATCGGGAAATATATTGCCTTGAATGATACCAAATAAAGCCTGATCCGACCGGTGATGACTTTCCCGGCAGCGGGCAGCCCATTGGGTAGTCCTGGCCACTGCCTGCTCCGCTTCCTGGTAACTGCAGGGAAAGGGGGAGCACTCATCAAAGCACATGGCAATATCCGCGCCCAGTTTTTGTTCAATATCCATTACGCTTTCCGGGCTGAGAAAATGACGCGAACCATCAATATGAGAATGGAAAAGCACTCCCTCATCATTGACCCGCCGCAGGCCCTTCAAACTGAATACCTGAAACCCGCCGCTGTCGGTAAGAATCCCGCGGGACCAGTTCATAAATCGATGCAGTCCGCCGGCTTTGGCAACGATGTCGGCCCCGGGACGTAAATACAAATGATACGTATTGGACAGGACAATGCCCGCGCCAATTTCCGTTAACATGCCCGGCGTCAGGGCCTTCACCGTCCCTTGCGTCCCTACCGGCATAAAAATCGGGGTATCAAATATACCATGAGCAGTCGTCAATCGTCCTGTGCGCGCCGCACTGCCGGAATCATTCCGGATAACTTCAAAAGCCAGCATAAACCGATTCCTTCCTCGAATTGCATCCCATTCATACGACCATCATGACGTCGCCATAGCTAAAAAAATGGTATTCTTCTTTAACTGCGTGCTGATAAGCCCGCATCGTGTTATCCAGACCTGCAAAGGCCGCCACCAGCATAATCAGGGATGAACCCGGCAGATGGAAATTGGTGATGATGGCGTCCACCGCCCCGTATTCATAACCCGGATAAATGAATTTGTTGGTCCATCCGGACTTACAGCAAAATCCATGCTCTTTATTATATACTGTTTCCAAAGTTCTTACTACCGTCGTCCCCACTGCAACTATATTTTTCCCCTTTTTGCGGGTATTATTTAGTAATTCTGCTGTATCCGCATCAATCTGGAAATATTCGTAATGCATCTGGTGGTCGCGAATATCTTCGCAATTGACCGGGCGAAAGGTCCCGAGTCCCACATGCAAAAGGATCTCAGCGATATTGACGCCCTTTTCACACAGTTGCTGCAGCAGTTCTTCGGTAAAATGCAGCCCGGCCGTAGGTGCGGCGGCTGAACCTTCTTCCTGGGCATAAACGGTCTGGTAAGCCGTCTTATCCCCTGCTTCCGCCGGACGGTTGATATAAGGAGGCAGAGGCATATTGCCCGCCTGATCCAGAAAGGCCATTTCGTCAGGACAATTGCAGAAATGCAGCAATCGCCCTCCGTTTTCCAGTTCTTCTTTCACTTCGATTTCCACCCCGGGGAAGCCATCAAAAAAGACCCGACTGCCTTTAGGCATACGCCGAGCCGGTTTCACCAGCGCCTCCCAATCTTCACCCTGCCGGTTCAGCAGCAGGATCTCGATGCTGGCGCCGGTGGATTTTCGGGCAAAAAGCCGAGCCGGAATCACCTTGGTCTTGTTCACCACCAGGGTATCCCCCGGTTCCAAATAATCTATTACATCCGAAAAGATACGGTCTTCCAACTGACCTCCGCTGCGGCGCATCACCATCAAACGCGCGGAGTCCCGCGGTTCGGCCGGATATTGGGCAATCAAATGCTGCGGCAGATCAAAATTATAACTTTGTAAATCGTATATCAATGGCTACTGCTCCTGATTCACCTGGTTTTTTTCTGGTATCGTTCCATTTCACTGTACAGGCAGCCGCAATACTGTTGCCGGTATAGTCCCATTTCCCGGGCATTTATTCCGGTCTGGCGGAAGCCCTCGCGAAAATCCCGATAAAGAAAAGGAACGTCATATTTTTCTCCAATGGCTTCACCCAGTTCCCGGATCCAGTCATGCCGCTGATATTTACTGACCAGCAGGGTGGTGGAAAAGCAGTCGAACTTTCCTTTTCTGGCGATCTGGGCCGCTTTTTCCAACCGGAGTTGATAGCAGTAAAAACAGCGCCGGGCTTCCCGGAAACTGACCGCCTGAAAGTACTGGGCGGGGTCGTAATCCTCGTCGAACAGTACCGGCAAATCTGCCGCGGCGGCATAGTCCCGCAAGGAATCTCCGCGCTTCTGCCATTCCGTATAAGGATGGATGTTGGGGTTATAGTAATAGCCCATCAATTCGTATCCCTCTTCCCGCAAAGCGGGAACCGGGTAACTGGCGCAAGGTCCGCAGCAAATATGTAGTAACAGTTTAGGCATGTAAACACTTCCTAATTATTATAACCGTGATTCCCCTGCAAAAATCAAATTGAATCGGAATGTATAAACACGAACGGGGAAGCATGGGGACAGTCCCTCAGCTTCCTAACGGAAGCGGCAGGGACAGTCCCCATGCTTCCCTAACCGTGATTCCACCGCCAAAAAGCAAATTGAATCGCGTTGAATTACGCGTCCTCAAACAGGCTCGAATCCTGCAATCCCTTCTGGGAGGGGTATCCCATCACCCGATAGGCTAATTCCGTCGCTACCCGTCCCCGGGGCGTTTTATGAATGAATCCCAATTTGAGCAGATACGGTTCGTAAACGTCGGTAATCGTATCGCCCTCTTCGGAAACGGCCGCCGCCAAAGTTTCCAACCCTACCGGTCCGCCCCCGAATTTTATAATTATAGCATCCAGGATCATCCTGTCAACCGTATCCAACCCTTGCTCATCGATTTCCAGCATTTGCAAGGCCCGGGAGGCGGTATCGCGATCGATGGCCCCATCAGCCCTGACCAGAGCATAGTCCCGGACTCTCTTCAGCAAGCGGTTGGCCACCCGCGGCGTTCCCCGGGAACAGCGGGCAATTTCCGCCGCTCCTTCCGGAGTAACGGGGATTCCTAATATGGATGATGCCCGGGTAATGATGGCGGTCAAATCCGTTTCGCTGTAAAAATCTAAGCGGCAATTGATGCCAAATCGATCTCGCAAAGGCGAACTGAGCAGGCCGGGACGGGTAGTCGCCCCAATCAGGGTAAAGGGGGGCAGGTCTATTTGCAGGGTGCGGGCGGCCGGGCCTTTGCCGATCACTATATCAATGGAGAAATCCTCCATGGCCGGATACATGATTTCTTCGATGCTGCGATTCAGCCGGTGGATCTCATCAATAAACAGCACTTCACCCGGCTCCAGATTGGTCAAAATGGCGGCCAAATCGCCGGGACGTTCAATGGCCGGTCCGGATGTTTTGCGAATCGGCCGTCCCATTTCATTGGCCATGATCGTCGCCAGGGTAGTCTTACCCAAACCCGGAGGCCCGCTGAGCAGAACGTGATCCAGGCTCTCTCCCCGCTCACGGGCCGCAGCGATGAAAACCTGCAGATTTTCCTTGGTTCGCTCTTGTCCCACATAATCAGCCAAAGTTAAAGGGCGCAGGGACCCTTCGTTTAAATCTTCTTCGTTGAGCTGCGAAGATATCAATCGATTGTCAGACATGCCATGGCTCCCTTCTATTTTTTCAGCAGCAGGGCCTGCCGTTTCAATACCTTCTTTATATTATCCTCCGTCCGCGGCGACGACAACTCGCCTTGAGACTGCATCTCCATCAACAGGGGATACATTTCACTGCGGCTGTAACCCAGGCTCTCCATGGCCTGCAGAATTTCATCCACAGTACCGGCGGTTTCACCGGCAATGATTTCGCTTCCCTGATAATTGGCAATTTTATCTTTAAGCTCGAAGATGAGACGCTGGGCGGTTTTTTTGCCTATCCCGGGAACGGACAGCAGCGTCTTCTCGTCGCCGCTGACGATGGCCGAGCACAACTGCCCGCCCTCCAATTTTCCCAGCAAGCTCATGGCCGCCTTGGCGCCGATGCCGCTGACCCCCAGCAGCAATCTGAACAGCTCCAGTTCCCCCCGGTTGGTGAAACCGTACAATTTATATTCATTTTCCGTAACCTGCAGATGGGTATAAACCATAACCGGCCCGCCCGCCGCCGGCAGCTGCGCCGCCATACGCCCGTGGACCTGGACCTCATAGCCGATGCCCCCGACTTCGATAATTACAGCATCCGCCATCACCTGAAACAAATTGCCTTTCAGAAAAGCAATCATAGTCTCACTCCATTCTTCAAGTTGCTCATGCGCCGGGAATGAATGTGGCAGATGGCTATGGCCAAAGCATCGGCGGCGTCATCCGGTTTTGGCATGTCCTTCATCTTGAGAATATTTTGCACCATCATCTGCACCTGTTTTTTTTCGGCGTTGCCATAGCCGCATACCGCCTGTTTTACCTGCAGGGGGGTGTATTCCGCCAGCTCCAAACCCCGCTGGGCCACAGCCGTCAACAGCACCCCCCGGCTCTGGGCTACGGTGATGACGGTTTTGGCATTCTTATGGTGAAACAACTGCTCAATCGCCACCGCCTGGGGATGATATTCATCCATAAGGGCGCCCGCCTCGGTAAATATTTTCAGCAGGCGCAACTCCATCGCCATTTCTGCCGAGGTTCTGATCGTACCGTAGTCAATCATCTTTTCTCTGCCCCGCACATATTCTACCAAACCGTAACCGGTAGTGGCCGTGCCGGGGTCCAATCCCAAAACCAGCATATGTATTTTCCTGCCTTAAAAATGAATCGCAATTACCATCATATTACTGCAAAAAAGCCCTGGCTGCCACGAAAAAAGAAAATTTGTTCGGTGGATAGCCACCGGCGGGAAAACAAAAACGCCCCAAGCAAAAAACAAACCCATATCATTTTTTATTGATATGGGTCTGTTTTACGGGCTTACATTTGGATTGATTATATCTCAGTATTCGTCCAAATTTTCAAGGGCGTCGTTTAACGACGGTTCATCGGCAAATTCATATTTGCCGGCCTGAATATCATCTCGCACCTGCTGCGGCAGCCGGGAAAAGATGATGTCGGTAACTTTAGAAAGCGAGTCGTTGCTGTCGTCCGGTCCCTTATATACGGCCACCCGATCCTGAAATTCCTTTAAACGCAGTTTGTTTTTGTCCTCCGGCGTCCAATCGTCGATGCGCTCATGAATGATCAGAGTCTGATTATCCCATGATATCTTGAATCCATTGTCCGGTTTGTACAATTTCTTAATGTCCGCCAAGGTTTTCCCGATAATCTTTTCCATATCTGTAAATTCAGATATCTGCATTTTATTTGAACGTACGTATTCTCTTTCCCAAACCACGGCATCATTACTCTGAAGCCTGCGTTCCGTACTGGTATTTACGGTGGGCTTGTTGGCTATGTGCCAGTTTTTATAATTTTGCAGCAAACCTGACATGGTATAGCCCAGGGCAAAGCTGGCCAGCAAAGTCAAAATCAGAAATCCGCTTATTTTTGATTTCTTCATGTGTTTCACCTCTTGAGCCCATTTTGCCCATATTTTTGGCATTTTATACCTGAAGCGGTTTTTATTATCTAGTACTCTGTCAACCCTAATTCCACATTTCCTTGCCGGTTAAATTTCTGTAGGGCTACGTTGTCGTCAATCGCAATACGTCCAGTATTGCTCAATCCTCCGTCTTGCCCCGCAGAAATTTCCCTCGACAAATAATATGCGGACTTAGGGTTGACAGAGTACTGGGATATACAAAAAGGGCAAAGCTTCTTTACCCTACTTCCTTTATGGTATTATAATGACCCCCTATGCCATTGTCAAGGAATCGAGGTAGTCGGTTAACCGACTGTAGTACTCTGTTAACCGCAACCTTCCCGAAAAGGATCCCAAAGTCCCAGTTGTTCGCCTGCCTCAATCAGTACTTCTAACTCCGTACCGTTTTTTATTTCCCGCTTTAAATTCAAGCCATTTATTTCTACATCGCGGGCTGAAATACCTGCTTTAGCATACAAAATACTTTCCAAGATCGGGGCCAGAATCGGCAGGCGGCTGTCCATCCCCACCCGGACCAGGGCATTTTCCAGGCTGGGAGCCAGGTTTTGTCCTTCATCGGACAATTCCAGCCAGAAGATACCCGGTGACGCCATGGCCAGGCGCTTATAACCTGGCTGGAACATAACGATCAAATCCCCCCTATCCCATTTGTCGGGACATACGTAGCTGCTGCTGACCGCCCGGCCTTTTTCGTAGAGGAACCGCCAGGCAATGGCTTCGTCGTGGGCGGGCTGTTGGTTTTGCACGGAAACCGGTATCCCGCAGCCCTCCAGACAGTCCAGTAACGGCAGCAATTCCCCCATTTCGCCCACTATCACCAACTTGTTGATCGGTCGTTTACCCAGTAAGTGTCTGATCAGAACCGCCGCCAAGGCTTGAATAAAATCATCTCCGAACAGCAGCGGAAAGGTGGGTGCGCAAGGCTGCAAGGCGGCTTTCAGCCGGCGGTCGGCCGCCAAACTGGCCACCGCGAAATTCTGCATGATGTTCTCCGATTTTTTCCACAAACTGCCGCGCTGGTCGGCCTCCATCTGATTCCAGTTTTCCGGTCCCAAGGGCATAAAAACATGGCAGCCCCGGAAGCCCAAATCGCTGAAATCGATCAAATTTTCCACCCGGGGGGCGAAAAGAATCGGGGCCAACCTGTCCAGAAAGTATTTTCTGGCGGCCAGTCCCCGACGATTGTGATTCAACATATTCAGGATGGCAAAATCATATTCAGGCACTGAATGTCTCCAAATCAACCACTCCCGGTTTAAAATTAAGTTCCTTCAGCATGGAGAAATAATCTTCCGGTTTTATCTGGTCAACCGGTTTATCGAGCAGTGTAACCATCAACGCCTCGATGACGTTGGTGCCAAAGGAGCGCCCCCCCATATCCGGAGTGGTAGTAATCACTTTGCTGATGCCGCGTTGCTTAAGCATCGCCATGTCTTCCTGGGTGGTGGTATTGGTTACGATCATTTGCCCGTTCAATTTTTCCGGCAAATAACGCCTTATATAAAGAAAATCACCGGCCAGGACTTCCGCATTATAATAGTATTTCGAATGCTTGGGAATTATGACATCCTGATTTTCTCCCGTCGGATACAGTTTGTCAAAAGACATGTTCACCACGAAGGGCGCCGCCATCCGGCCGAAAACACGCAAGGTTTTTAGGGAATGAACCGGGAAAGGCAAACCCAAGGTATAAATAAAATCTCCCAGGGTAAGATCGGCGCCCACTTCCTCGAAAGCCTCGGCCATGCCGAAACGATCGACTCCGCAGACCATCAGCACTTTTTTGCCGCGCAGATCGCAAATCCCTTCCCGCTGAATGTCGAGAATGCATTTGCGCTCCAGGGTATTTTTTAAGCCGCTGCCGTCCACCATGGGCGTTTTTTGCGCCGCTGCCACCAGTTTTTTGGCGTCCTTGATCACATAGCGCTTACCGGCTATCTGAATGTAGAGATCGATGCCCCCCATACCGAAAGCGTCAATTTTACCATCCAGATCCCGGATCAACTGCAGGGCTTTTTCCCAGTCGCCATCGGTGCCGATTCTCTCTATGCGAAATTGTTCACCCATGAAATCCGTTTCGAAGGCATGGTCGCGTTTTGAAGAACCTAGGCTAACGCTTACAACGTGTTTCATATAACAGCCTCCCTCACTTTATCTGGCCTGGCGGACAGACCTTAATATTTCCCGGACTTTGGCGGGATCCAGCCACTTGTCTTCCGTGATGGGAGAAATGCCGATCTCAATGGAAATCGTCTGGCTGTCAAGAACCCCCTCCATCAGCTTGATCCTTTCATCGGAGCCGATGCAAATGACGACGTCATAGTTGCGCACATCGGCGATCAAATCCATTAGGACATTCAGTAATTCTTTGCCGGAACGCTTGTTTATGAAATCTTGCCTTTCCTGCTCGGTCATGAGTAGGATATATTCCACCCCTTCTTTCTCCAGAATCGACTGGATTTCATCTTTATTGCTCAGGGGGAAGCCAATGCAGGCCATGCTCTGGCCCTTGCGCAATTCTCCCAGTCCTTCCAGGCGGGAGATAAAGGTCCGGTCGATTTTTAACCGATCCGCCACTTCCTGCTGTGAAAAACCGCGGGCTCTCATCTGCAGCACCTTTTGCAACGCCGTCTCGATTTTCTGCCAGCTGATTATTTTGTCCTGAATGCGAATAAAATCCATAAATAACTCCTTGCGCACAAGTTTGTGTACAGGGCTATTTTAACATCCTTTTCCAGACATAACAAGCGGAACGGCGCTGAAAGCGCCGTCTTTATCCAACCATATGCGATTTTTTCCGGGTGGAAACTTCGTTCCGGTTACTTAATTCCGCAGGGATTCCAAAATATTGATCATTTCTTCCCGGGTTTCCGCCTGATTGATCATTTCTCGCAGGCGAGCAGCGCCGGACATGCCTTTGATATACCAGGATATATGTTTGCGCATCTCGCGTACTCCCACGCGTTCGCCCTTGTTTTCCACCGTCAGTTCCAGATGACGAATGGCCAGACGAATTTTTTCCGCCGGCAGCGGCGCTGGAAGTCTTTCTCCATGTTCCATCAGGGCTACGGTCTCGCGGATAATAAAAGGGTTGCCCATAAGGCCGCGACCGATCATCACTGCGTCGCACCCGGTTGCGTCCAGCATGCGCACTGCGTCTTCCGCCTTCCAGATATCGCCGTTGCCGATCACCGGCACCGGCACATGCTTTTTCAGCGTCTTGATCGCATCCCAGTCGGCCTGTCCGGAAAAAAACTGCATGCGGGTGCGGGGGTGCAGGGTTATAGCCTGAGCGCCTTCCTCGACTGCAACAGCGGCCATCTGCAAATAATTGCAGCCCTCATCATCCCAGCCTTTGCGCATTTTAACCGTTACCGGCACTTTGGTGGCCGTTACCACACTGCGAATGATTTGCCGGCTCAACTCCGGCTCCAGCATAAGAGCTGCCCCCTCCCCGTTTTTGACAATCTTGGGGGTAGGACAGCCCATATTGATATCTATTAACGCCGGGCCCATTGCTTCCGCGATCTGGGCCGCCCGGGCCATGGTTTCCGGATTGGAGCCGAAAATCTGCACCGCCGTCGGCCCTTTCTCATCCGGTTCGGCAATGCGGCGGCTTTTGTCGCTATTGTAAATTAACCCCATGTCGCTGACCATTTCCGTGAAAGTCAGCCCGCATCCCATTGATTTTAATAATAAACGGAAAGCCGCGTCGGTAACTCCTGCCAGCGGCGCGGCTACTACCCGGTTTTCCATGGTCAGGTTACCGATTTTAAACACTGTCATCTCCTTAGCCGTGATTTAATTCATAGATCAGACGCAGTCCGTCCAGGGTCAGGAATTCGTCCACCTCGTCGATACTGTCGGTTTCGCCGGCAATCAGGGCTGCCAGCCCGCCGGTGGCGATGACGCGAATATCTCCGCCGATTTCTTTCTGCATGCGGTTGATGATACCTTCCACCTGGCCCACAAAGCCGTACATAATACCGACCTGCATGCTCATAACCGTGTTTTTGCCGATCATGCTTTTGGGCAGAGCCAGTTCCACCCGCGGCAGTTTGGAGGCTCTGGTTACCAGAGCGTCGGTGGAGATTTTAATGCCGGGGGCGATGGCTCCCCCCAGATATTCTCCCGCCTGACTGACCACGCAAAAGGTGGTGGCAGTGCCGAAATCCACAATAATCAAAGGCCCGCCGTATTTATGGTAGGCGGCCACCGCGTTTACCACCCGGTCGGCACCCACTTCACGGGGGTTGTCGTACTTAATGGCCAGCCCGGTTTTCGTGCCCGGACCTACCAGCAGCGGTTTGCAATTGAAATAACGCTGGCACATCCATTCCAGTTCCACATTTAAGCTGGGTACCACCGAAGAAATGATGGCCGCCTTTATATTACTTCCCTGCAGATTGTGATAATTGAACAGGCCGTTAATAATAATTCCATACTCATCCGCTGTGCGCTGGGTATCGGTACGGATGCGCCAGTGGGTCAGCAGCTGGTCCTGGTCAAATACGCCGATAACCATGTTGGTATTGCCTACATCGAATACTAAGATCATACCTTCGCCTCCGCATAATTTCATTTTACTCGCACCATTACGCCCGCCCCAGACCGAAGCTGATATCCAGGCCGGCCACGGAATGGGTCAGGGCTCCCATGGAAATAAAATCAACCCCGGTTTGAGCAACGGCAGTCAAATTGGCCTCCGTGATGCCGCCGGAAGCCTCCAGCAAAGCTCTTCCCCCTGTGATGGTCACCGCTTCCCGCATAACTTCCGGTTGCATATTGTCCAGCATGATAATGTCCGCCCCGGCCTGCGATGCCTCCTGCAACTGGATCAGGTCTTCCACTTCCACTTCGATTTTAAGGGTGTGGGGGACCCGGTTGCGGGCCATGGCCACCGCCGGCCCGATTCCTCCGGCAGCGATAATGTGGTTATCCTTAATCATAACCCCGTCGTATAAACCGAAGCGATGATTCCTGCCGCCGCCCACGGCCACCGCGTATTTTTCCAACACTCTGAGTCCCGGCGTGGTTTTGCGGGTATCCAGCAGCTCTGCCGGATAATCCTTGATCATAGCGGTCAATTGCCGCGTCTGGGTGGCAATGCCGGATAAACGCTGCAGGAAATTCAGCGCCGTTCTTTCGCCGGTCAGCAACGCCCGGCTGTGGCCTTTAACCTGAGCAATGACCGTACCGGCCGGTACCTCGTCGCCCTCTTCCACCCGGCGGCCAAATACCGCTTCCGGGTCAAGGCGCGCAAAAACTGCCTGAGCGACTTCCAGTCCGGCGATAACTCCGCCGGTTTTGGCTATGAACTGGCCTTCTCCGTACTGTCCGGCCGGAACCGTACTCATGGTGGTGATGTCGCCGTAGCCGATATCTTCTTCCAGACTGCGTCTGATTAAATCGTCCAATCCCGGATACTGCATAAATAAACCTCCTGCGAAACACGGGGACGGTTCTCTTGCTCCAAAATTATTATTTGTTAGTTGAATGTACAAACATTCCGTCGCCAGTACTCTGTCAACCCTAAATCCGCATATTATTTGTCGAGGAAAATTGCTGCAGGGCAAGGCGGAGGATTGAGCAATACTGGACGTATTGCGATTGACGACAACGCAGCCATGCAGTAATTTAACCGACAAGGAAATGTGGAATTAG
>DATMYB010000623.1:0-4261 GCA_035561215.1 Syntrophomonas sp.
ATATAGGAGAATACAGCAACTTAATTTATAAATTGCCGGACTTCTGCTTAGAACGCCCTGGAAAATATACGATAAAAACACGATTTAAAGAAAGCGACGCAAAAACAATCGCGCCAGCAGCGTATCCCCTAAATTGAGCCCATACCAAATGGTACGGGCTCAATTATTATGGGCTCGGCATGGATGAAGTCTGACGGGTGGAGTTATAGCGCGGTCTGATCGTGCCAGTCCATAGCCGGGAGGAAGGCGGTATGGCGAGGGCGGAATTATACATTGTAAAGATAAAGACAGGAAGAAGGGGTATCCAAATAATAATTTGATTTATTGGGTGATCTTACGAAGGGCGTTCATAAAAGATGGATGGGCAGGTTGGTCGTATGAATAGCAAGCAATGTACCTGACAGTATTTATTTTTGGCTGTTTTCGTATATAATAAAGTATTACAACTGCCGGAATGGGGCCGACGGCTTGTCGGTACTCTATTCCGAGTACGGAGGGGTTGAATGGATCTCACAGTAAAAAAAATCGCACCTTTTCAGACCGTGGTCACCGTACCAGGCGATAAATCCATATCCCACCGCAGCGTGATGATCGCTGCCATTGCCGAAGGCGACAGCGCTATTGAAAATTTTTTGCCGGGAGAAGATTGTCTCAGCACGGTCAGATGCATGCGGCAGCTGGGGGTTGAAATAGAACAGACTGCCCCGTCCAGTCTGATTGTACATGGGCGTGGGCTACATGGCCTCAAGGAGGCGGATGATTATCTGGATGTCGGCAATTCCGGCACCACCATCCGCTTTTTGTCCGGGCTGCTGGCGGGTCAGGAATTTTTCTCCGTGCTGACCGGTGACGCTTCCATCCGGCGGCGGCCTATGGGCCGGGTGGTAACCCCGTTACGGCAAATGGGCGCTCATATCTGGGGACGGGACGGGGACCGGTTGGCACCGCTGGCCATAAAAGGTTCCAGCTTGCGCGGCATCCACTATCAGAGTCCGGTGGCCAGCGCCCAGGTTAAATCCGCTGTGCTGCTGGCCGGGCTGTACGCCCAGGGAGAGACGTCGGTGACGGAACCAGCCCCATCCCGCGACCATACGGAAAGAATGCTGGCCGGATTCGGCGCGCGGGTGGAAACGGATGGATTGACCGCGGTCATAAAAGACGGTACCCTGACCGGCCGACCGGTGTTGGTGCCGGGGGACATTTCTTCGGCCGCTTTCTTTTTGGCGGCGGCGGCTATCATACCTGATGCCAGGATAACCGTGGAAAATCTCGGCTTGAATCCGACCCGCACTGGTATCCTGGAAGTGCTGGCGGAGATGGGGGCGAAAGTGGAGATCGACAACCGTAGAAATATTTCTGGCGAGGAGTTGGGGAACGTGACCGTGACCGGCCGGGGGCTGAAAGGCACGGAAATCGGCGGCAGCCTGATACCGCGGCTGATCGATGAAGTCCCGGTCTTGGCTGTAGTTGCCGCGATGGCGGAAGGACGTACCGTTATCCGCGACGCGGAAGAATTGAAGGTAAAGGAAAGCAATCGGCTGGAAGCAACTGCCGCCGAACTACGTCGTTTTGGGGTGGATATACGGGAGACCGAAGGCGGCCTGGCCATTACCGGCGGAGGCTGTTATCACGGAGCGGTCTGCCAATCTTACAACGACCATCGCATCGTCATGGCCTGCGCCTTGATGGGACTGGCTGCCGGCGACACTACCGTGCACGGCGCGGAATGCGTCAACATTTCCTTTCCGGGCTTTGCGGAATTGCTGGCCCGGCTGGGAGGAGGAGAAAGATGCTGAGATATTTGACCGCCGGGGAATCTCATGGTCCGGCGTTGAATGCGATCATTGAAGGGATGCCGGCCGGGTTGGAACTGTCGGCTGAATATATCAACCGGCAATTGGCCCGGCGCCAGCAGGGCTATGGCCGCGGTGGACGCATGCAGATCGAAAAGGACCAGGCGGAAATATTGTCCGGAGTCCGGGACGGCAAAACTTTGGGCAGTCCCATTTGTCTGCAGATGAAGAACCGGGACTGGAGCAATTGGTCGGAAATCATGGCCGCTGGCCAAGCTGATATAGAGTCACGGCGAGTGACGGTACCCCGGCCGGGCCACGGGGATCTGGCCGGACATATAAAATACGGCCACGAAGATCTGCGCAATATCCTGGAACGGGCCAGCGCTCGGGAGACTGCCGCCCGGGTGGCGGCCTGCACCGTTGGCCGCAGACTGATCGAACAATTTGGCATGAAAATCTATAGCCATGTGATTCAAATCGGAGACGTCCAGGCCAGGTCAGTGGAACTGCAGGAGATCATCGATCTCGCTCCCCAGTCGGAGCTGTTTTGCGCCGACCCGGAGGCGGAGACGCGGATGAAGCAGGCCATCGACCAGGCCAGGGAACAAGGCGATTCACTGGGCGGAATTTTTGAAATAATCGTCAGCAACGTGCCGGTGGGTTTGGGAAGCCATGTTCACTGGGATCGTAAATTGGACGGCAGGTTGGCCGGAGCCCTGATGAGCATCCAGGCCATCAAAGGCGTGGAAATAGGTCTGGGATTTGCCGCGGCGGGACTGCCGGGTTCCCGGGTCCATGACGAAATATATGGCGGCAAGCCGGATTTTAAACGCGGTTCCAACCATGCCGGCGGACTGGAAGCGGGCATCACCAACGGTCAGAATTTAGTGTTGAGGGCGGCCATGAAACCCATTGCCACCCTATACAATCCACTGACCAGCGTCGATCTGGAGACCGGGGAAAAAGCCCTGGCATCGGTGGAACGCTCTGATATTTGCGCCGTTCCCGCCGCTGCTGTGGTCGGAGAGGCGGTTACCGCTTTCGAACTGGCGGTTGCCTTACTGGAGAAATTCGGCGGCGACAGCATCGGAGAAATCCAGCGGCGCACACAAGGGGACGGTTCTGCTGTGTCAAAATAAAAGCGTGTAAGACGGCATTTTTAACAGCGAGACAGGTATGTCCAGGCGTCAAGTTTTGACTCCCGGTTATAAAGAAGGAAGGGGGTTGTATTATGAAGGGAGAAGTTGTTTGTTCTGGGGACACAAAAGAACCGTCCCCTTGTGTCCGGGTCGAATTAGCGGAAAACTCCTATGATATACATATCGGTGAAAAATGTCTGGATCGTTTGCCCCAGTTACTGACCGGCGTTGATCATGACAGCGTGTCCATGCTGGTGTCGGATCAATTGGTCTTCAGTCTGTATGGGGAGCGTACCATGGCCTTGCTGGGCGCGGCCGGCTGGAAGATTGAGCCGGCGGTGATAAAAGGCGGCGAGGAATGCAAAAATTTGACCACCTTGGAGTGGCTTTACGAACGGATGATCAATGCGGGCATGGACCGGCATTCCACTGTCTTTGCCCTAGGCGGGGGCGTGACCGGGGATTTGGCCGGCTTTGCCGCCGCCAGCTATATGCGCGGGGTCGGTTATATTCAGCTGCCGACTTCGCTGCTGGCCCAGGTGGACAGCAGCGTGGGCGGCAAGACCGGGGTGAATCTGCCCCTGGGCAAGAACCTGGTGGGGGCTTTCTACCAGCCGGGTCTGGTGCTGGCAGACGTTGATCTGCTCCACACCCTGGCGGAAAAAGAATACCAGACCGGTCTGGCGGAAGTTATAAAATACGGTATCATATGGGATCGCGAATTTTTCGAATATCTGGAAACCAACGCCGCTAACATCAAAAGGCGGGATACGAACTGCCTGATCCATATGGTGCGGCGCTGCTGTGAAATCAAAGCGGAAATTGTCAGTCAGGATGAAAAAGAAACGGGACTTAGAGCCTTGCTTAATTTGGGACATACCTTCGGTCATGCCTTCGAGGCCTTGACTGATTACCGGCAGTTTACCCATGGAGAAGCAGTGGCTATAGGTATGATCTGCGCCGCCCGGCTGTCCGCCCGGTTGGGCATGATGACCGATAATGAAGCCGGACGGGTGGCGGCCCTTATCGATAGTTACGGCTTGCCGACCACTTATGGAGATCTGGCTGCCGCCGACATCATTGATCGCATGCGTCTGGACAAAAAGAATGCCGCCGGCAAAATTAAACTGGTTTTGCCCGCCGGCATCGGCCGCAGCCAAGTGATCGGAAGCGTCACCGAGGAGCAGATCAAGTCGGTATTGTCGTAAACACACAGCAGAACCGTCCCCCTGTGTCTTGTCGTAGGCTGAGCTCCGCTGCCGCACTTGTAATATTTGCCGGCAAAAAACCCTTGCAAAAAGCGGAGGCCATGATATAATTAGCAAT
>DATMYB010000624.1:0-7442 GCA_035561215.1 Syntrophomonas sp.
ATATAATTGAAACGGATATCCCGGAAGAAAAAGAAGTCGATATGAAACTGGTGAAACTCTGCAAAAAGATCAACGCCAGTATTATCACCAATGATTACAATCTCAACAAGGTGGCTGAATTACAGGGTATAATCGTGCTTAATATCAATGAATTGACCAATGCGGTCAAGGTGGTGGTCTATCCGGGAGAAACCATGTCGATCAACGTGCTTAAAGCCGGGCGGGAGCCGGGACAAGGAGTTGGTTATCTGGAGGACGGAACCATGGTGGTGGTGGAGGATGCCCAGCATGAACTGGGCAATAACCTGGAAGTGCTGGTGACCAGCGTTTTCCAAACCGCTGCCGGACGTATGATTTTTACCCGGAAGATCAGAGAGGAAGAAACAGCATTGGAAGGCATGTCTTTGCCGCATGTAAAAACACAAGAGGTGAATTTTTATGGCTGACAACCTGAGGGTTGTTATCGCGGCCGCCGGGCAGGGAAGCCGCATGGGGAGCAAGACCAACAAACAGTTTATGATATTGAACAGTAAACCGGTGATCACGTATTCGCTGGATTTTTTCGAAAAGCAGGAAGAAGTGGATGAAATCGTGGTGGTAACCAGTGCCAGGGAGTTGGAATACTGCCGCACTGAGATCGTTGAAAAAAATAGGTATCGTAAGGTGTCGACCGTTCTGGTCGGCGGACAGCAGCGGCAGGACTCGGTATGGACCGCCCTGCAATATTTGGACCAGGCAACCGACTTCGTGGCCATCCATGACGGCGCTCGGCCGCTGTTGTCGGCTGACGTCATGGCCCGGCTGCTGAAGGCGGCTGAAGAATGGGGAGCCGCCATCCCCGGTGTTCCCAGCCGGGATACCATAAAAATGGTGAACAAGGATTCATTTGTACGTCAGACTTTGGACAGAAATGTTATTTTCAGTATTCAGACCCCCCAGGTGTTTAAATTCTCCGAATTGTACACTGCTTATAAATATGCCGCTGAGGAAGGGTTCTACGCCACCGATGATTCCGCTTTGTTTGAGAGATATGTCGGCCAGGTGAAAGTGGTGGAAGGGGATTATGATAATATTAAAATAACCACGCCCTTGGATCTGACCATCATGGAAAACCTGCTGTCCCGGAGGGGTTAGCGGAGGAGAGAAATAATATGCGAATCGGAACCGGTTATGATGTGCATCGCCTGACAAAAGGCCGGAGATTGGTGCTGGGGGGGGTGGAGATACCTTTTTCGCAAGGATTGCTGGGCCATTCGGACGCTGATGTGCTGTTGCATGCCATTTGTGATGCCCTGCTGGGAGCAGCCGCCTTAGGTGATATCGGCCGGCATTTTCCTGACACCAGTCCGGCTTTCAAGGATATTGACAGCCGCATCCTGTTGCAGCGGGTAGGGGACTTGCTGCAGGATCGGGGCTGGAAAATTGAGAACATAGACAGTACCTTAATTGCCCAGGCGCCTAAACTGGCCGGCTACATACCCGACATGTGCGCCAATATAGCCGCAACACTGAAATTAGATCCGGAACGGGTGAACGTCAAGGCCACTACTACGGAAGGTCTGGGCTGGGAAGGACAAGGACAAGGAATTGCCGCCCAGGCAGTGGCATTGATCGATAAAGGTTAGGGAGGATTATTTGTGAAAAGAACCAAGGTTAGATTTGCGCCCAGCCCCACCGGGCCGCTGCATATCGGGGGCGCCCGGTCGGCGCTGTTCAATTATTTGTTTGCCGGGCATGGCGGGGGCGAAATGGTGTTAAGGGTGGAGGATACGGATCTGGACCGCTCCCACCGAGAATATGAGGAAGAAATCATCGAGTCGCTGCAATGGTTGGGAATCACCTGGACGGAGGGGATAAACTCCGGCGGTGACAACGGACCTTACCGCCAGACCGAACGATTGGATATTTACCGCCAGTATGTACAGCAGTTACTGGACCAAGGGCAGGCCTACTATTGTTTCTGCACCCAGGAAGAATTGGAGGAGGAACGGCAGCAACAGTACGCCCAGGGTCTCACTCCCCGTTACGGAGGAAAATGCAGTCAATTGACCGCCGGCGAGGTAAAGCGGCGTTTGGATGCCGGCGATCCAGCCAGTATCAGATTCCGGGTGCCGCAAAATACGGTTTACGTTGTCAATGATCTGGTGCGGGGCACGGTGAGCTTTGAAAGCAGCGGCAGCGGAGATTTTATTATTGTCAAATCCGACGGGATTCCCGTTTATAATTTCGCGGTGGTCATTGACGACCATTTGATGGGGGTAACCCATGTAATCCGCGCCGAAGAACACCTGTCTAATACGCCCCGTCAGTTGATGATTTACGACGCGCTGAATTTTGCGCGGCCTGAGTTTGCCCATATTTCACTGATCCTGGGCGAGGATCACCAGAAGATGAGCAAACGCCATGGCGCCACCTCCCTGATCCAATATCGGGAAAAAGGGTATCTGCCGGGAGCCATGTTCAATTTCCTGGCTTTGCTGGGCTGGTCGCCGGAAGGCGAGCAAGAGATTTTGAGCAGGGAGGAGATCATCCGTCATTTTACCCTGGATCGGGTTTCTAAAAGTCCGGCAGTTTTTGACCTCAATAAACTGAACTGGATGAACCAGCAATACATAAAACAGTTGGCAGCAACTGAATTGATGCAGTTGCTGCAGCCGTATATTCAGAAGAGCCGCTACGCCCAAGGATGGGCCGGCCTTTCTGAAGAACGTGCTTTGGTATTGGTGGAGGCCGTGCGTGAACATCTGGTTTGCCTGAGTGATATTGAGGAGCAAATGGGAGTGTTTTTTGAGCCCCTGGCTTTCGAAGCGGAAGCCTGGGAAGTTTTGCAGCAGGAGAACAGTGCGCCGGTGCTGAACAGTGTAAGCGAAGGCTTGCCGGATTTTGTCGAGCCGCAGGAGATCAAGCAGTTTATCAAGTCAGTGGTCAAAACTTCCCAATTAAAGCCTAAAGACGTATATATGCCCCTGCGCAGCGCCTTAAGCGGCAGGACCCACGGACCGGAATTGCCCAGTCTGATTTACGTCTGGGGAAAAGAGCATACTTTGTCCCGATTGCACGAAACCATGCGGAAACTGGGTTTATGAACATTTGACAGGATCAAAGCGTCAGCATATAATCAAAACAACTACACAGTGATTGCTATGAAAGGAAGAGTAATTCGAGCAGTGTTGCCAGAGAGAGAAGGCCCCGGCTGTAAGTCTTCTTAACGCGAAGCAGAATGAAAGTGCGCCCGGGAGCAGATATGTTGAAGGCCCAGTAGACGTATCCGGTGAGAGCCGTTAGAATATCGAGTGGGGTGCCTGGCACTTATCAGGGTGGGACCGCGGAAGCACAGCCTTTCGTCTCTGAACGGAGATGGAAGGCTTTTTGAATATATTGGTGGGGAGGCCAACCATGAGAGTATATAATTCTTTAACTGGAAAAAAGGAAGAGCTGCAGACGCTGGAGCCTAATCAGGTCAATATTTATGTATGCGGGCCTACTACCTATAATTATATCCATTTGGGCAACGCCCGGCCTCTGGTAGTGTTTGACACCATCAGGCGCTATCTGGCCTATCGGGGTTACCAGGTAAAGTACGTGCAAAATTTTACCGACGTGGATGACAAAATCATCAACCGCGCCCGAGAGGAAAACGACGACCCGCTGCAGTTGGCCAGTCGTTACATTGAAGAATACTTTAAGGATGCGGATGCCTTGGGAATATGCCGGGCGGACGTGCATCCGCGGGTAAGTGAACATATTCCGGAGATAATCAAGGTAATCTCCGGGCTGATCGAAAAAGGCTATGCCTATGAAGTCGACGGCGACGTATATTATCGGATCAAGGCTTTCGCCGACTACGGCAAGCTGTCCGGAAGGTCCTTGGATGAAATGCTGGCCGGCGCTAGAGTAGAGGTTGACGACCGTAAGGAGGAAGCGGCGGATTTCGCCCTCTGGAAGAAAGCGAAAGCCGGAGAACCAAGCTGGCCCAGCCCTTGGGGCGAAGGACGCCCGGGTTGGCATATCGAATGCTCTGTCATGTCCATGAAATACCTGGGGGAGACCATCGACATACACGGGGGCGGCGCCGACCTCATCTTTCCCCATCATGAGAACGAGATTGCCCAGACGGAAGCGTATACCGGCAAGCCCTTCGTCAAATACTGGATGCACAATGGCTTCATCACCGTAAACAGCGAAAAAATGTCCAAATCCTTAGGCAACTTTTTTATTCTGCGGGATATTCTGGATAAATTTCCCCATGATGTAGTGCGCTACTATCTGATTACCACCCATTATCGCAGCCCCCTTGACTTTGATGACGGCAAGCTGGAAGAAGCCCGCAAAGCCCTGGGCAGATTAAAGACCACGCTGCAACTGGCCCGGGAATTTCAGCAAAAAGGTGATTTGAATTCCGCTGACCTTGAGCAGGCGCATGGGAACGGCGAACTGACAGCCGGCGCTATGGCCATGAAGGATAAATTCATGGCCGCCATGGATGATGATTTTAACACTGCTCAGGCTACCGCCTATCTGTTTGATATCTCTCATCTGATCAACAGCTTTGTGGCCTCCGCCGATCCCAACTCGACCGAAAATCAGGCCGAACTGAGCCAAGCCTTGCAAATATTCCAGGACTTGGGAGGCATTTTGGGCATATTTATTGAAACCGGCAACGACGGTAATCAAGGGGTGGATGACGTACTGACTTTGCTGCTGGAAATGCGCAACCGCGCCCGACAAGAGAAAAATTACACGCTGGCTGACGAACTGCGTGACCTGCTGCAGCAGTTGCAGGTCAAGGTGGAGGACAAAGCTGATGGCGGCAGTGTCTGCCGCTACGATTCACCCCCGCAGATGGAAGCACTTATGGCTGAAACAATCGGTCTGCGGCAGCGGCTAAAACAGCGCAAGGATTTCGGACAAGCTGATTTTTTACGGGATCGCTTGCATGATATCGGGATCATCATTGAGGATACCAGGGAAGGAGCCAGGTGGAAATTTGCTGACGCATAATCCGGTAGAAGAAAGCAGCCTCAAAGAATATTCCCCGCTGGTGCTGGCCTACATTGGAGATGCGGTTTTCGAACTGGCGGTAAGGACACGCATAGCGGAAGGCGGCCCGCGCAGGATTAAAGATATTCATTTAGATACGGTGGCGCTGGTAAACGCCGACAGCCAGGCAGACATAATCCGTAATATCAGCCCCGAGCTCACTGAAGCGGAACAGGACATCGTCAGGCGCGGACGCAATACCCGCAGCCATCCTCCCAAAAATGCCGATGTCGGTTCGTATCGAATGAGTACCGGTTTTGAAGCTTTGTTAGGTTATCTTTATTTAAGGGGTGACGATGAAAGACTCGATTACCTGCTGGACAAAGCTTTGGAGATAATATAGACAATTAGAAGAATCCCCATAAGTTCACTAGTGTACTGTATCATTCACTTTTGGATAAAGGACGCAGGATGAATTTTCAGTCTGCAAGGGGTCGTCGCGAAGCATAGCCGTAGCTATGGTGAGCGACGACAACGTAGCAGATGGAAATTCAGACAAGTCATTTGCCGAAATGTGAGTGATACAGTACACTAGAGCGGAAGGATTGATAATAAATGATTATATTGCAGCCGCAGGTGCTGGTACCTGAAACGGAGTTGGGCACCTCCTTGTTGCGCAAGCTGGAAAGATATGCCCGGACTTGCTACAAATCCGAGGACAAGATGAAAGATGCCGGTGATCCCGCTTTTTTAAAGTCTAAACTGGCCATAGGGCACGAGTCCATCATTGAGCATGAAAAAGCCACGGTTATGTTTATCATCGATCGCGGTATATCCCATGAGATCGTACGCCATCGCATTGCCGCCTACAGTCAGGAGAGCACTCGCTACTGCCGTTACAGCCAAAATAAGTTCGGCAATGAGATCGGGATAATAGAACCCTACTTTTTCAAGGAGCGTCCGGAGGCTTATCAGTTGTGGCTGGAAGCCTGCCAAGGCGCAGAAAAAAAATATATGGCCATGCTGGACTGCGGATGCTCAGCGCAGGAAGCTCGTTCTGTGCTGCCCAATTCCTTGAAAACCGAATTGGTGGTTACATATAATTTGCGGGAATGGCGCCATTTTTTCAAGCTGCGGGCAGATATGGCCGCTCATCCCCAGATGCGCCAGGTAGCCATACCGTTGCTGCTGTATTTCCGGGGTAAAGCTCCGTATCTGTTTGACGATATAGAATATGATCGCGATTTTCCCGCAGAACATTACGCCCGGATCATTCCCACGGATGATATATTTAATCCGGTTGCATAATTATGCCTGACCACCGCAGAATAATCGGAGATGATGCAAATATGGCTTCTAACCGGAGGAGATGGCTGGTCGTTCTGCTAATCGCAGCGGGAGCAGGCTTGTTGCTGTTCGTTCAATACCGGGATTTATTTACCAGCCGGCTTGATTATCAGATTATGCTGGAGGCGCTGCCCCTGAAGCCGGCCTGCGAAGTGCCTCAGTTGATCAGTTCCCGGGATGATAATAAAAACGGAATTCCCGACCCGCTGGATATCGTGGTCTTTGGCGCTCCGTTGGAGCATATTGCCATTGTCTCGGACCGACGCGGCCGCGACGGGGTTCCGCTGCTGATCCACAATGCCGGTCCCCGCGCCGCGGAAGGGCATTATCTTTTGAACTGGTCTAGCCCGATTACTTATCATTTCAGATACATTCTCTACGAGAACGAGATATCCTGATTAAGGAGAACAACATGCAGGAAAAGTTAGCCGGAGTCAACAGTATAATGGAAGCGCTAAAGGGCAGGCGCAAAATCCATAAAATATTTGTCCAGGAAGGCCGGGGCGGCAAACGGATTGAGGAACTGCTGAAATTGGCGGAAAAACGAGGCGTGTATTGGCAATATGTGGACCGGCAGCGCCTGGATCAAATGTATACCCAGTCCAACCATCAAGGTATTATCGCCCAGGTAGACACTTTTGAATATGCGACGGTGGACGAAATCTTAGAAAAAGCGGCCTTCTCGCAACAAGAGCCGTTTATATTGATATTGGACGGGATCGAAGACCCGCAAAATTTGGGCTCCATTATCCGTACCGCAGAGTGTGCAGGGGTCCATGGCATCATCGTCCCCCGTCATAACAGCGCGGAAATTACGCCGGCAGTGGTGCGGGCTTCGGCCGGAGCGGCGGAACATATGCCGGTAGCAATGGAAACCAATTTGGTCAATGTTATCAAGCAACTAAAAAAAAACGGCTTATGGATTGTAGCCGCCGACATGGACGGTGAGCAGGATTATTTTAATTGTTCCATGCCGTCTCCCACGGCGTTGGTGGTAGGCGGAGAAGGTCAGGGCATCAGACGTCTGGTGAAGGAAAATTGTGATCTGGTGGTAAGAATACCCATGAATGGTTCAATTCAGTCATTGAATGCTTCGGTTGCAACTGCTTTAATTA
>DATMYB010000625.1:0-2784 GCA_035561215.1 Syntrophomonas sp.
CGATTCAGCTCCGAATAAAGACCTTTGCGACGGCTTTTGCCCTTCAAACGGCAATGTCGAAAAGCTAAAAGAGAAAGTTTTAGAGGTGGCCGGACTTTCCGAGATCTTCAAGGTCCTGGGCGATGAGACCAGAACCAAAATACTCTATCTTTTATCCGAGCAAAGGCTTTGCGTGTGCGATATCGCCGTTATTCTGGATATGAGTTTGCCGGCCGTATCGCATCATTTGCGGCTTTTAAAAGCATTCCGGCTGGTTAAATACGCCCGGGAGGGTAAAATGGTCTACTATGCCCTGGATGATGATCACATCATAAATTTGATCCGGGAAGCGCAGGATCACTTTGCCGAGGGACGCTGATCAATATTTAAACGGATTTGCATTTTTAGACGTGAAAGAAGGAATAAATATGCGGTATTCATTGGCAGGACTGGACTGTCCGAATTGCGCCGCCAAAATCGAGCGGGAACTCCGGAAAGTGAATGGTTTGGAGAATGTAACGGTCAACTTTAATACCCTGAGCGTTGAAATGCCGGAAATGTTGGCAGAAGAAGCCCGGGCCGTCATTAAGCGGGTCGAACCGGAAGTGAAACTGCAGAAGTATGAGAGTTTACGGGCTTTATCGCAACCGGAAGAAATGGAAGAACATAATAATCTTGGGGTGATTATCGGAGCAGGGATATTATTTGTGGTCGGATTAATATTTAATGAATCCTTGCATAATACGCCGTTTTCTTGGGCGGAGTATGCTGTTTTAATGCCGGCTTATTTGCTGGTCGGCGGGCCAGTCATTGCGGCCGCCTTTAAAAAATTGGTCAGCGGACAGTTCTTCGATGAAAACTTCTTGATGACTATTGCCACCGGCGGGGCTATAGCCATCCACCAATTGCCGGAGGCAGTGGGAGTAATGCTTTTTTATGCAGTTGGAGAATACCTGCAGGACCGGGCCGTCGACCGCTCGCGGCGCTCCATCGCCGCTTTGATGAATATTCAACCCGAATATGCCAATCTGAAAGACAACGGTGGAATGCGTCAGGTAAGACCTGAAGAAGTCGAGGTCGGCCAGATAATAATAATTAAGCCGGGTGAAAAAGTACCATTGGACGGGGAGATTATTGAAGGAGCATCATTCGTGGATACTTCCGCTTTAACCGGTGAATCTGTTCCCCGGAAAGTAGAGCAGGGTGAGAAAATATTGTCCGGAATGATCAATGGTCAGGGACTGCTCACGGTTATGGTTGCCAAGCCGTTTAAAGATTCATCCGTGGCCAGGATCTTGGAATTGGTAGAGAAGGCCAGTGAGCGAAAGGCTCCCACCGAGCAGTTTATAACCAGGTTTGCCAATTACTATACCCCCATCGTGGTAGCGGCTGCCGCCTTAATTGCAATTGTTCCGCCTTTGTTGCTGCCGGGAGCGACATTCAGTGAATGGATTTACCGGGCTTTGGTATTACTGGTTATTTCCTGCCCCTGTGCCCTGGTAGTTTCCATACCTTTGGGTTATTTCGGCGGAATTGGAGCGGCATCGAAAAACGGAATCCTGGTTAAAGGAGCTAATTATATAGATGCCCTGGGGGGACTCGACACGGTCGTCTTTGACAAAACTGGTACCTTGACTAAAGGGGTTTTTCGGGTAACGGAGATCGTAAGCAAAAACAGCATTGCCCCCGAGGAACTCTTGGCAGCAGCGGCCGGAGCGGAAATATACAGCAACCACCCCATTGCTCAATCTATCGGGGCTGCTTATAAGGAAAAGACCGGGAATGAAATCACTGCCGATCAGGTTCAGGACTACCGCGAGATTCCCGCGCATGGGATCAAGGCCGCTGTAAATGGCCGTCAAGTTCTGGCTGGAAACGACCGTCTGATGCATAAGGAAAATATCGTCCATGACGATTGCGATGTCGCCGGAACCATTGTTTATGTGGCAATTGACGGAGTTTATGCCGGGTATCTGATCATATCTGATGAACTTAAACCCGATGCTAAAGAGGCCATAAGCCGGTTAAAGCAGTTAGGGATCAGGAAAACCGTTATGCTGACCGGCGATGATCAAAGCGTGGCGGAAAAGGTCAGCCGCGAACTGGGAATTGATGCATATTTCGCGGAACTACTACCGGAAGATAAGGTTCAAATGCTTGAAGAACTGGAAAAGGAAATTAAGGATAGAAGTAAACAAAAATTGGTGTTTGTCGGTGATGGCATCAATGACGCGCCGGTTATCACCAGAGCAGATATTGGCGTGGCCATGGGAGGATTAGGCAGTGACGCGGTGATTGAAGCGGCCGATGTAGTCCTGATGGAGGACGCCCCCTCCAAGTTGGCCAGAGCGGTCGAAATTTCCAGAAGAACCGGTAGTATTGTCCGGCAGAATATTTATGTGGCTTTAGCAGTCAAGGCTTTCTTCATCTTACTTGGAACCTTCGGCGTGGCCAGCATCTGGGAAGCGGTTTTCGCCGACGTGGGAGTAACGCTGTTGGCGGTATTGAATGCCAGCCGGACCCTTCAACACGGAAAGGGACCGGTAGTTGCAGGACAAAATTAGGGGATGTGGAGAGGCTGTAGAATGGACATCACTGGAGGACTTTTGGTCGGAACATTATTGATCATATATTTTCTTTTATGGAAAGTAAAAAGGGTACGGCAAACCAAAAACACCGGAATTGATCCGGAGGTGCTTAAGAAATCTGAATCCAACCTGCAAAGATATATGGGTGGGATGTTTAACCTGTTAACCGGGTATGCCGTCTTTCTGATCTTTTTTCATACCGTAAACGTACAATTTT
>DATMYB010000626.1:0-12603 GCA_035561215.1 Syntrophomonas sp.
GCATTAAATGTATCATTGATTTCAGCATAAACACCCCCATTTAAGCGTGACGAGTGTTTAAATAGTACAAACTTTGGCCTGAAAGAAAGCCCGGAAACCGTAACGTATTTAAGACTCTCTCCCGGCGTACCGGACATGGTATTAGCATCTGTGCCTAAAGCCCACCGCCTCCCTGCAATCACGCTCCCCGCCACGCCGAAGATATTTTTACCGCTCAAAATATTAGCGGCTATTAAATTTGCATCTCCTTTAACGTAGCCACTGCCATTATGGTAGCCTGCCGCTATGGCCTGATTGGCGGTGCCGGGTGTAATGACTGCCGCGCCGCGGTTGGGCATGGTTCCGTCTGCCCCGGCTATGGTGGTGCCTGTCAGGACGTTTGCGACCGGTACGCTTACGGCAGCGACTTTTCCGTCACCGGCAGCCCCGCCGTAGTAGCCTTGTGGGATAGTCTGATCTGCGGTACTTGGGGTTATTACGGTTCCTGAGCCGGTTTTGTTTGGCATGGTTCCGGTTACATCTCCTGCGTCTGTACTTGCAGTTTTGCCGGCTAAGATATCAGCAGCGGTAGCGTTGCCGGCAGCGTCGCTACCCTGTACAATAAAATTTGCACCGTTGTACCTCAATGTATAGATAGAGTCGGATTTTAAGTTTGTAATAGGCGTCCCGTTGGGTTTCAGGATCGATTTTGCGCCTAACCCATTAACATTTAAAGTGCTTGCCGCGGTGCTGGCCACATTAATTTTAACTGCCAAAGCCATCCATTCGGTATAAGCAGCAGGAGCAGGATTAAGTGTTATTGCGTAAGTGTTTGCTGTCCCAGTAGCAGCGCCACAGGGTATTTCTTTTGCATTGGCTGCATCAGATACTTCTTTAAGCCGGGTGTCGATGATTGGAAAGTTTGCCCCGATCAACGTTATATCCGGCGGCGAATCGATTAGCTCCGGCACGGTCAGTCCGTAATTTGTTGTAGTTGTTGACATTGATTAATCCCTCCTTAAGATACTGTTACCGAGATAGTAAAACTGCCATTGGTATTGACCGGGTTAGGTGTGATCGTAATCGCGCTGATGGTTGGAACGGTCGTATCCAGATAGATGGTCCGGGTAACGCTGGTAGTCTTACCGGCTTTATCGGTTGCGGTTGCGATGATCGTATTAAGCCCTTCTACCAAAGTAACTACCTTGGTCCATGAGCCGGATGAAACAGTAACGGTCCCTTGATCGGTGCCGTTGAGCTTCAGTGCCATCGTCACCGGTGAGCTGGTCACGTCATTGGTATTGCCGGCTACTGTCAACGCTGCCGTCGCGGTATACGTCCCGTCAGATGCCGGATTAGTAACCGCTAACGTCGGCGCCACCGTGTCAACCGTAAAGGTTCTGCTGGCTGTCGTGGCGGTATTGCCGTCATTATCCTGGATATTTACCGTTACCGTATGGCTGCCGTCTGTGAGCGCCGTTTGCGGCACGTAGGTAACCTGATATCCGTTTGTAATGCTGGTTACGGTTACCCCATTGGATGTGTTAGTGACCGCAGTTCCACCGTCAATTTTGATCGCCAGGCTGGTAATCTTGATGCCGGAGCCATTAGCCTCGTCTGTCACCGTAAATGTAATTGATGGCGTATTGGTAGTTAAATATGCGGCTGCACTCGGCGCGGTAATCGCTATAACTGGCTTGGTTATTTCCTTAACCGTTAATTTTAATGCACTGCCCAGGGTCGAGTCGGTATCATCCTTAGTCGCGACTGTACCTGCGGCGTTGGTCGCCTCAACCGTAACCGGATAGTAATGCCCCGGGTTGACGTTATATGACGTAATGCTGGGCGCTGTGATCGTGCCCTTGTAGGTCCCGGTGGCGGAATCGTAGGTAAGCACTGTCCAAATGCCATTGATCTTTGTTCTCACTTGAGATATTGGCATTTTATCACCCCTTTATTGTGTAATTTAAAACCACGGCCCAACTGGCCAGCGTATAGGCCAGATCCTGCCAGCTATCAAACTGCTCGGCTATATCCTCCCAGGTATCCAGCGTCCAGGTTGGTCCCATATAGTTTTTAACGGCGTTCCAGTCGGTCAGATCAGCCACGTCCTGCCAGGTGCGCAGCTCGTCGGCAATAGTTTGCCAAGCGACATCGGTCACCATGACATAGATATCAACCGTTTCTCCTACTGGAACGATATGCGGCGAGAGTACAACGTTTTTAATTGATATCATGCCGCTGCCCCCCTTATGGCGCTATGTAGTCTTTTAGTGCTTTCCAATTGTCCATGGCTGCAATATCCATCCAGGATGTATAATTGGTCTTGACATCCCGCCAGGTGGAATAATATTTTTGTACTGTCAGTCCAATGTGCGCCGGAATCTTAGACTTTAGTGACCGTGCAATATCATTAAACAAAAAAATATCACCCACCGTAGGCGATAGGATTTGAACTTTGAGCGTTGAGTTTTCAAAGGAGATGCGGGCATCCCCTTCCGTAAACGCAGCCACGATGGCTTTGATTTTAGCCTCGTTGAGCTTTCCTACTCCATGTAATATGGATAATAGATATGTTTTTCGTTGAGCCCAAGCGCCAGCAGGGATGATTTTTAACTTTTTCTCCCATTCCTCTATCCTGGATTCAGTCGCAGTCAGAATAAACATATTATCAAGCACAATCTGCGCACTGTCCTCCAATCGGTCAAACTCAATGCCTTCGGATTTTAATAGAGCCTTCGACTCCGCTGCGTCTTGCAAAAACGGAGGCAAATAATTGATCAACTGATGCCGCGGTTCCCCGGTAACGATCAGTCGCAGGATTTCTCCCAGTTTCTCGTCGTCACAGCCTACAATTGTGATAATGCCATTATCGGCAGTGACCGTGACCGTTATCGGATAGACCCCCGGATAACTGGGCGCCTCAGAGATAACCGCCCAAGATCCGTCGCTTAATTCCTCCAGATAAATAATCGTACCTTCAATTGTTGCGGTTACATAACGTATGCTCATGACGTCACCACCGTATAATCAAATGCGTATAGCACCGGTATTTCTTCAGCCCCCAGCGCGATGTCTGCAGTATCAGTATTGATTTGCAAACTGGATATGCTGCTAATACTGTCGCAATCCTGGACCGCCGCCGCCAGGCTGAAATAGCTCACTACGCTTTTGACGTAAGCGATGCTGGTCAGATATCCCCCGATCGCATCCTGGACACCGGTCGGCTCCGTATATCCATCCGTTAAAGAAAGATTTACCGCCACGCTTATATTAACCTCCGTGGCCGTCGCAACGGTTACAATGGACCCAATTGGTGCAACGCCATTGCCCAGGCCTGGTGAATCCAGCGGGTCTAGGTATTCTTGGAATTCTGAAACCAAAGCCGTGCTTGCTGCCCGCTGGGAAGCGTTAAGGATGCTTACTTTAACCGTATTGGCTCCGTTCCATAACGGAAACACCCTATTTCGCCCGATTCCGGTATAGTCATTTGCCCAAGCTTTATACTGGGCGATATTGCCGTCCTGGGTTGGGTCACTTATAGCTTCAAAATATTTAGATCTGAGAGACTCCACCTCCTCCTCGTCCTCACCCGGGGTTAAAATTTCCGTGATCTCCGCACTGGTTAAGCCCTTAATATAACCAACCGGTATAATTGTGCCAATGTAGCCGTTTCCGGCAGCGCCAACAGTTTCACACTGCAGTTTATAATTACAATCGGAAATCTGCTCGGTTACGGTGTAGTACAAGGACGAACCTGAAAATCTGGTTCCGATATCCACATCGATATTGAACACCCCATGCACCACCGCATAGGTTGCTTTATCCTGAGTAACGCCTTGCTCAGCCGCCCGGCGGATTAAATACGCCAGGCTGGCCGTATCGGCAAAACCTTCATCCAGCGCCACATCAAGGTTGATATAGGCCTGAGCCAATTCTGCCGCTGCCGGAGCCAGGGCGTCATAAATCATACTTCCTTCGCGCTTATCAAAGGTCGCCGGTACCCTGGCCAGCATCCTAGCCAGGATAACTTCATAGGTTTGACTTTCAAACATCAGTAATTCACCACCCTCTCGCTTTCAATTGCCCCATAAATCGTATAGGCGATGAACTTGACCAGTACGGCTTTTTTGCCTATATCTTCGAAGCTAAAATTCCCCATCTCGTTAATCCGGTCATCCTGCAGCAAAGCCTCGGAGATCTTCTGCTTCAATTTCGAATATACGTATGACCTCGACCTACCGATCAGGTCTTGCAGTTCGATTCCATAATTCCAGCTATATATCGCATGCTGGTATCGTTCCGTGTTAACAATCTTATAAATGGCCTGCTGCATCGCTTCCAATTCGTCGATATATCCGCTTATGCGATTGTTGGTGGTATCCAATTTATACGTATAGCTGGGTTCAGTCGCGATCGTAAACGTTACATCAAGATCATAGCTGGTTGCCGGAATCATGCGCTCACCACCCGGTTCAATACGATAAATTTTTGCCCGCCTTGGGCACGCAGTAAAATAACCTGTTCTCCGGCCTGTAACCCCTGTTTGATCGTATAAATCTTGGGTTCCATACCATCTGTCATAACGACCTGGTAATCCCGGGCATTATCCGCCAGCAGCAGGAATTCGGCCGAGATATCCAAGCGCTGTTCGATCGTGATCACCAGGGGATCAGCCTGTTTAATCACCCCAAATAAAAAGGCCGCCGGAGCTCCTTGCTCCACGGCCTGCACACCCGCCTTTTTAATTTGTTTCAATAGCTCCATGTCACAGCCGCCCTTTCAGTTTCAGATTCATCCAATGTTCATTTTCCGCAAAAGTATGCGTCGCCGTCTCAATCAGCATGTAGTTCTGGATGCTGGTATCCCCAATATTCGGCAAATACACCGCGATGTTGCAGCCGGCCCGCGCCCTGATATCTCCCAGCGCATTTCTGACATCCAGCGAACGCGCCTTGCGATTATACAGTTCCAGCAAAGTGTCAGCCTTTACCTGACCATTGGTTTTCTCATTGATTTTTGCAAAGTATTGCAGCAGGCCCCAAGCCTTAATGTTATTGTTGTCCTCTCTGGTATAAGGTGGTTCTTTGTCATTAACCAGTTTCACCTGATTGTAGACCTCGTCCAGGCCAGTGCTGTAGTCAAAGTCCTCTGCCGTGTTCAGACCCACCACCAGATCAAGACGCAGCGAGTTCATGTCCTTTAGCGTCAGCCTCCCGAAGTCGTCATAGAGCACATACAGTTTTTTCGTATTTTCAAACGTCAGCTGCAGCGCATCGTAGATGATATCTAAAAATGTTTCATTGTCCCGGGCCCGCTGTGCGATAACGTAACCGGTATCCTCAATATCACCTGTTCGCAGTTTTTGCGCATTGGCGATCAACCTGACCACGTCCGACGCAGTTTTTCCTTGGTACTGGATCGCATCCTTATACTTCAAATACCGCATTTGATCGTAGGCCGTCACCGCAATCAGCTGGTTTTTATCCCGTTTCTTGTTCCAAACATAGCCGCAGAAAACATTTTGCCCGTCAACCTTAAACAGCACCCGATTGCCCTCCTGGAAACTGATAATATCATCCTTTAATACTTTGAACTCCAGTTTCCCCGGCGATCCCTGCCGCTCCGTCGTCCAGGTAATTTCATCCTCTACCAGCGGCAGATACTGCATACCCTGATTTTCAATTGTCAGTTCATACATTCCATCACCCCAATTTCAGCACCTGGCCGGGATAAATAAGCCTTGCATTGGCGATACCGTTCAAAGCCGCTATCTCCACATACTTGCTGCCATCCCCCAGTTGCCTTTGGCAGATCGCCCAGAGCGAATCACCCGCTTTAACCGTATACGTCTTGGCCGGTTCCTTGGCCGGCCGCGTACTTTCCATTGTTGCCGTAAGGGAATCGCTGGTTGAGGAAATCACGGACAGCTTCCGGGTCGCATACTCCTTATACTGTTTCAGCTTGACGGAGACCGTTACGTCAAAGCCTTGCTCCGCATCCTCAACAATGCTGTACTCCTCCAAGCTGACATCCATTTTGTTATTAAACAGGAATTCTCCGGAAGGTGAAAACCTGGTAACTCTAAACTCGAAAGGCTTGGCATTGGTCTTAAGAACTTCAATTTCCTCCAAAAAAAGAGCCGGCTTCTTAAAGCCTTCTTCGTACACAGCAAAGGGGTATTCCGCCCCCGGCAGCAGACACTCAAAATTAAATTCCGATAGACCCGGTTGCTTTAAAACAGTGACCTCCCCCAGATTCATGAGCTCCACGGTTTTGTTGCGGTTATTGACCTGTAACGTCAGTTTCGCGGGCGCTACTGGCAGCAGCACATCTCCCAGGTAAAAACTATACACTGTAACTCCCCTCCGCTTCATTCGCAATCGCTTCCGCCAGACGATTTTCGATCGTAGTGATAATACCGTCTACATCCGCAGTTTCACGGATATCGCCGAAGCTATTGCTCAGTTCGAAATTCACATCCCGCAGCACCGTCCGATCAATCACTTCCCTTTCCGCCAGGTCACGCATATACTTCAGGTCTTCTTCCGATATATCCAGAGAATCAGCCGTTCTACCCGTATTGGCTGCGGTATCCGTAACTCCGTCATAAATATTTGAAAGATTATCCATGACACCTTTTAGTTTGTCTTCCACGTTGCTTCCGAATGAAAGTCCTTTATCCCACGCCGATCCATAACTAAAACGATGGTCAATGGTTGGAACGCTTCTATCAAGCGTTATTGAATTCTTAGTCTTCCCCCAGGCAAGAACGCTATCTTGTAAAGAAGAAAGTCCCGCTGTCCAGTTTGTTCCAAAAATAGCGTCAATAATCTTTGTAACTACTTTTCCAAGAGATAAAAACCAAGAAATAATTTGTCCGATCAAATTCGCAACGGCACCGCCAAAGCTCTCAAACCCTCCATTAGTAACATTAAGAATCCATTCAATGATTCCGAGAAAAGGTTCAGCAAACAATGCCCAAACAAATTGGATCAGAGCATTCAGCAAACCAATAATTATATTCCCGATAACCGCTGCAGCAACCAAAAACGCCCCACAGATGAACCCGGTGGCTGAATATGACGTACCAGCAAACTTGTTTACGGCTGCTACAGCAGCATAAAATACAGCTATTAAAGCTATCACTAAAAAAATGATCCAGGTTATAGGCGAAGCTAACAGTGCTGAATTATAGGTGAACATTGCGGCGCTTGCGGCAGCCGTACTTCCGGTAAGTATCCCGAACCCTATTGATAAAAATGTTTGTATTGCAGTAAAAGCTGCAGATACAAATGCCACTCCTTTCGTTACAGCTAAATACAGCAAAATAGCAAAAACTGTTCCCAAAACAATAGGCCTTAAAATATCCCAGTTATTAGCCAGCAAATTAATGAAATTCAGAAGTGGCTGCGATATGCGCAAAACACTATTGACCATCGTGGTCCAAATATCACTCCAAGTCATCGGTAATTGATCGAATCGGGCATTGGTTTCATCGGCTGCCGCAAACATGGCATTTTTGATCACATCCGCCGTAATCAATCCTTGCGCTGCCCATTCTTCTAAAGTCCCTTCCACTCCGGCAGCCTGCATGTAGTTTTCAATGGATTGGGCTAAAATAGGTGCATTTCCCTGTATATTTTTGATTTCATCTCCCTGAAGTCCTCCGGCGCCCATTGCCTGAATCAACTGCTCCATACCATCCGTCTGTTCTTGGGCACTGCCTGGTCCGATCTTAAAAGATTTATTCATCAATTCGGCAAACGCTACCGTCTCACGGTTGTTGGAAAATGCATCTTTCGCCGCTACGCCCAGTTTTGTTACCACCTTTGCAGTATCCAGATATCCGCTTCTTGACCGTTGTGCCGATTGAAATATCATGTCCTGCAATTGCGCAGTCGTCTGAAAGCCATCGTTCATTAAATTCAACCGTGCGGGCATAAGGGCCATTTCATCCGAAAGCTGAAGTACTTTCGATGCTTTCTCCGCTACTCCCTTCAAAGAATCCCATTTGATTCCGCCTTTTGACTCACCATCATTTTTATTTTTCCCGGCCCGCGTATCCCGGTTAAAACTCTGCTGTGCCTGGTCTGCTTCCTGTATCTCTCTTTTAATTGCACTAAAGGCTAACCCGGTTTTATTCAGTTCCACCCGAGCTGCCTGGATACTCCGGGTGTCAATACTGCGCTGGGACACCTTCTCCATTGATTCCAAGCTTGCTATTACAATGTTTATAGCCCTATTTATATTTCGAAGCGCCGGCGACATACCGTCATACAATTGAATCGCAGTTCTTATGGTTGCCAAGATATCACCTCCTCTTAGGCATAGAAAAAAGAGCCCCCAAGCTCTTTGCAATGATATGTATGATAATCGTTTTCACAGAATAATCTCCACACTTTTCCGCTTCCTTATAGCCGCTTTCTTTTTCTTGTCGGTCTTATTGTTAAAGATACCTGATATAAACAAAATCACCTCAGATAAATCATTACATACCCTTCCCCTATCCCGGGTGTCGCGCCGGCAATAATTAAACCGATTAAAACTGCAACCACACCCCAACCTATACAGAGTAACCCCATAATAACCTGATCCTTCATCAGCTTTTTTACCAATAAAGAGGGTTATCTGCGTCTTTTCACTTTCTTCGCCTCCTGCTTGTCCCGCTCCGTCTTGATCTGGATGGCGGCAATAATAAAAGCCTTTTCCATCCGGTCCAAGCCCAGAAACTGGGAAGGCAGCAAATGAAATTTATGAAGGCAATAATACGCTATATTCGCTTCCGTATCGCCTTCATTTATGAGTTTTTTGCTTCATCTACCATCTCATCCAGCGGCATGTCAAAACCGTTCACTTCCTGGACCTTGGCCAGATACTCCGCGTATTCCCCCGGCTTCAGCATTCGCTTCAGTAAATTGTCCGCCCCCATGACACCGTAACTATTTTGCAGCTCCGCGTCATTAAGATTCGGAAACACCGTACAGGCTACCGCCAGTTTGCCCAGGTACTGGTTATAATCCGTTTCCTGGGTAAACTGTCCCCGCTTGCCCGGGACCGGCACCCGTTTGGTGCAGGCCTTGCGCAGCGCTTCATCCTCCGCGCCGGTGATACCTTTCATTTCCCACTCCACCGGCTCTCCGTTATCTAAAAACCGCCTGGACGCCACGTATTTTATATTCTCTTCGGCCACCGCGTTGTAGGCCAGAAAAGCACTTAATCCGCTCATTTTTATCGATCCTTTCCTGCGGGGCCTGAAACAGGCCCCGTTTCATTTAGGCTTCCATCCCCGGCAGCAGCGTAAATTTTTCCGGCATTTCGAAGCTTTCGAAGGTAAAATCAAAATCTTCGTCCAAGTATTCCGCATCGGCATCGAACTTGGCCAAAATCCCGCCGTCAATGTTACAGTCTTTCAGGATGACTGTTTGTCGGCCAATGGTTGACGTCGGGTCCTCGTTGGTCACCTGGATGTCAAAATAAAAGTCCTGCCCCGTCTTGGCGTATTTGTACAGTAATTCCCGGAAAATGCTGGTGTTATAATGGAACGTCGCTGAACCTGTCCCCTTCCAGCCGGTGGCCTTGTTGCCTTTGCCGGTCTTACCCAGGATAGGCACTTCGGTTTTGTTTTTCTCCAGCTTGGCTTCCAAATTGATCGCCTGCATGAAGTTATAACGGTTACCTGCCAGTGTGATATAACATTCTGCCAGAGAACCACTGATTGAATCCATAGCTTCCATGATTTCAGACATATCCGCTTCTCCTTTCCTCTTACTGGACGACACAAGTCATATAGAGCTTGGTCATCACGCTGACCGGCATCACATACTCGGTAACGACGACCGATTTTTTGTCAGCGCCCTGCTCCACCGTAATATCATCCGCCTCAAAACCTTCGATGGCCGACAGCTTCTGCAAATCATTGTGCAGCGAAACCAGATCGTTCCAGAAGGCGATCCGGCCTGATTCATTATTTTGCGTCTTACCCAGGTATCTGCTGTTAAACAACACCGCCGTGTCATTGCCGATCTGGTCCAGCACCCGGATCACCTGGTTGCTGCCGAAATCTTCATTTTTCTCCCCGGTGAAACTGACAAAAGTATTGACATCCTCCAGTACCCTGACTGCGTCCCCGACCTTATGAAACATGAATTTACCAGACTTAAGCGCCGCTTCCAGCGCGGATTGCGTATAAGCGGTATCGACCGTGTATTCGCCGTCATACGTGATATTGGTGAGCGATTTATTGATGGCACAGCCGGCTTCTTGCCCCGCTGTCCAATAGACCAAAGCGGCTTCATTGGTGCCCGCGTCCAACACTTTGTTTTCCACGGATATAATCCCTTCATGGTCGGCAGCGTTATCCTTATATAGTACACACTGGAACTTGACGCCGTAATCATCCCGCATCCGTTTGGTAAATTCGGCAAACAAGCCTTTTACATCTGCGTCCACGCCGTCATAAGCCAGCACGTTAAAGCTGTAAGGCTCGATCGCGTCCAGGAATGTGCTGTAGGACTCTCCTGTCACCGCTCCGTTCGTGCCGCCGGCCAGTGTAATTCCAGCGGCAGCCGCCAGAATTCCGCTGCCGCTGAAGGCAACGAACCCGTTCCCCACCAGCCCTGTCACATTGGCAGCCGTCTGGGTATCAACCAGTTTCGTACCGACGTAGGTCATCACGTCGAACAGGTTCTCGTCATCCACGTTGGCTTGAATGACAATCTTAATACTGTTGCCACGCGTGCCTCCATGTATAGCCGTAGCGGTCAAGTTGCCGCTGGTGGCCGTAGCTTTGGTTCCGCCCGAATTGATCCGGTACAGATACAACGTTTTGGCCCCCTTGAATACTTCCCGCAGCGGCTTCATCTCCGCATCGGTATAAGCAAAACCCAATATATCGAAGCAACTTGCTTTGAAATCAGCGGCCTCGATCGTTATGACCTCGTTTTCCGCCCCCCAGTTCATTGCCAGTGCCAAAGCCGCATAACCGCGATCGCTGAGGCTGGCAGAAGCCCGGGACGCGGACACAAAATTAATATAACTGCCTGGCAGTACCTTATTTTGTGTTAACCAGGTTCCTCCACCCAAACCCATTTATATCACCCTTTCTTTAAATGCCTGCACCAGGTCATCCACCTCGTCCAGACTGTATTTACGATCCTCTTTCAGGACCACCCTTAAAATGTTCGGCGAATAATCCAGTTTTTTGCTGCTCAAAATCTGGTTCCGGCTGAAAACAGACACCGCCTCATCTTTCCGGGTCACATTATCCTTCGGCATTTCCTCACTCCTTAATCAGATTTGAATGAGTAAGATTTTCCATTATTTCGTTGCCTGCCACCTCCTTTCGCATCTTCAGACTATACTGCACGAAAAAGTGCAGTACCCCGTCAACAATTTCCAGACTTATGCCCTTGCCCCGACACGTCAAATCCATGTCATCAATCGTGACGGTTATATAGCTCATCTCCAATATCAACCGGTCTGCTACCGCCTGGCATTGGGACTGCTCCGTACCATTCTGTTCCGGGAAAAACTGAATATCGAAACTACCGGTTATGTAGAAACGAAGACCCATATACTGTTTCAGCATCGGCTGCAGCAGCCGGACATAAAAACAGGGCGGAGTCAGTTCCTGGGATACGTCTTCACTGTAAATACTGTAGTCGAATAGTTCACCCAGCTTGCGGCTGATACCGACCACCAGATCGTTAATCATCACCAAAAACCTCCCTCAACTTTTTCACCAGCGCTTTTTCAATAATCCCTGGCGCATCCTTTTCCAATTCTTGCGCCGATATAGTCATCATGAACCGTCCCGGCACCCAGTCGGCATGATCGTCGTTGCGGTAACCGTATTCAACGTATGCCGCGTAATATACCGTATTGATGACTTCGATTTCGTAGCGATCACCGGTTTTAACCACCTCTCCGATCGTCCAGCCGTGCTTTAAAGTGTCGCTGGTTTTACCGGATCCGGCCGGATACATATCTGCAGGAGTCCGTTTCCTCACCTTGTCCAGCATACGAACGGCCAATTGTTTTATTAATTGCTCGTTCAAAGTCTCTCGGTCTACCTTTTCAAACTTTTCCAGCCGTTTTTGCAACTGCAGCAGCTGCCGGTAATCCACTTTCCCCCATCTGGCCATTACACCTACCCTCCCATCTGCAGAATGATCTCCTGGTGCGCAGGATAAACCGTAGGCAATCCAGAGTTGTATGGCAACCGATCCCACTGCGGGGAAACCTCAATCCGGCTGCCGGGCTTGATCGTAACTTCCAGAGTCAAAAAAAGCACTTACCGTTTTATTGATAAGTGCTTTTTTATGAAGTTCGGATAATTAACGCAAATATTCCTCAAGGAGGTATTTCTTTGCAAAGAAAAAAGCCCCGAATCTCTCCGAAGCTTTTTACAGTTTAAATAATATCACTTGTCAAGCATGACATTCTATGACATTTCTAATCTTTAGACTGCCGGCGTCAGGAAAAGCACTTGCCGTTTTATTGGTAAGCGCCTTTTTATTCTCTGGACAATTAACGCAATGTCTTTCGAAGAGGTATTGCCCCGCAAGGAAAAAGCCCCGGATCTCTCCGCGGCTTTTTGCATCTTAATAATATCACTTGTCA
>DATMYB010000627.1:0-3332 GCA_035561215.1 Syntrophomonas sp.
CAATAAAATCAACAAAACGTTATATTTATTTGCAATCGTTGAATTAATTTAATAAAAGGAGGTAGAGAAAGTGTCTTTTCCAACCAGAGAAAACCCGTATTCCTTCAATGAGTTCCTGGAATGGCGCAACCAGGTGGATTACTATGCCGACGATCCCTTTATTCAGAAGGTGGTTAAGTATTATTGCGGAGACGAGTGGCAAAAAGTTGACGAAGAGGCCCGCAATGTTTCCCGCAAGGCGTCATACCGGTGGCGGGATATGGCCGATGACATCGCCAGGCCGGAAAAAAGGCCATTTATGCTTCACTACGACGGGCATCACAACCGTATCGACCGCATCGTACGCCCCCATGAAACGGAAGTTATGGAGAGAGAAATATTTTCCGAGGCGCTTTTTTCCGAGCAGACATCTCCCTGGGTCAAGCTGGTCAAAATGTATATCATCTATCAAAACGGCGAGGCTTGCGTATCCTGTCCCATGACTTGCACCGAGGGTATGGTGGAGATGATAAAAAAGTATCCCGATACGCCGGAGCTAAAGCAGATTTTGCGGCACTGCCAGGAGGGCATTGACGGCGTATATGCTATCGGTGCCCAGTATTTATCCGAGATCCAGGGAGGTTCCGACGTTCCTTCTAATGTGCTGGAAGCGGTGCCGGACGGAGATGCATGGAGACTTTATGGAACCAAGTTCTTCTGCTCGGCTACCCATGCCGACTATGCCATGGTGACCGCCAAACCGGTAGGTTCCGAAAAAGTAGGGTTGTTTGTCATCCCTTCCTGGCTGCCGGGAAACAAGGAAAAGGAAATACGCAACGGTTACACCATCGATCGCATCAAGTGGAAAATGGGTACCAGCGAACTGACCACCGCTGAGCTGACCTTCAACGGGGCGGCCGCCTACCAGGTGGGACCGCTGGAGCGCGGAGTAGCCAATGTGGTCGGCGTCGTATTGAGTTATTCGCGTCTGACCGTGGGCATTTCCTCAGCCGCGTTCATGAGCAGAGCGGTGCGGGAAGCCAAACAGTACGTGCGCTTTAGGGATGCTTTTGGCGTGAAAACCGGCCAATTTCCGCTGGTAATGTATCAGCTCAATGCAATTGAGAAATTAGCCAAGCAAACCGTGGCCGGCACCTTTAAATTATACCGGGACTTTTTGAGCCTGGAGGGCGGGCTGCAAGGCGGTTTGGGAACCGACCAGGATATCGGCGCCAGAAAAAAGAGATTCAGGATACGGGAGTTGATCATGCTGCAAAAAATAACCGCTTCCTGGGATTCAACCGATGTGATTCGCACCGCCATGTCATTGTTCGGCGGTCATGGGGTAATGGAGGATTTCTCCGCCCTGCCCAGATTATACCGCGATTCCGCCGTCAATGAGCTTTGGGAAGGCCCGCGCAACGTATTGCTGGTGCAGATGCATCGGGATTTTCAAAGAGCAGCGGAGTGGTACCAACCGGCCGAATTTATTGCAGATCTATTGCAAGGAGCCGATTTGGATACTTTGAACTCATTGGCGGGAGAATTTGTTGAACTGGTTTCCTATCCCAGCCTGCTGCACATGTCGGACGAAACTTTGGCGGTTTGCGAGCAATGGGACCATTACTGTCAAAAGCTGTACCACTGTTATCAGGCACTGGCAGTTGGTGAAGTGGAAAACGATTAATATTTGCTGTTTTAAAATGGAGCAAGGAGGGAGATTGTATTGGCAACGGGTTATAAGAACAACATCGGCGCAATGATGGGAAATAGGGCCTATATATCACCTGATATCGAGGCTTTTGTCGGGGAAGGAGAACGCTATACTTTTCAGGCAGCAAACCGTCGAGTCAACCAATTTGCCCACTATTTGAAAGAACGGATTTACCCCGGAGACCGGGTGGCGATTCTTGGCAAAAACAGCCATCAATGGGTAACGGCTTTTTATGCCATCGCCAAGGCTGATGCCATCACGGTTCCGTTAAACTGGCGTTTACATCCGGTAGAACTCGCCTATTTAATGAACAGCAGCGGGGCGGCTGTTTTGATTTACGATAATGAGCTCACAGACTTAGTGGATCAATTCCGTGCCGACATTCCGGCCAGGCACTTTGTGAGAATCGGCGGCGAAGGTTCCGATCTGGAATTCGAACAAGCGCTGGAGGGGATGCAGGAGGAAGAACCAAGCTTCAGCTCCGGCGGTAACGATACGGCCATTATAATGTATACTTCCGGGACCACCGGCAATCCCAAGGGAGCTATGCTGACCCACGATAATATGTTTTATGTTACGGCCGGGCATTGCCATACCATCAACTGGAAATACAAGGACCGCTTCTTATCCATTGCCCCTTTGTTTCACATCGGCGGGCTGGCCCCTATGTTAACCAATATACACTGTGGAACCAGTTGTATATTTTTGGCTGATTTTCATCCGGTGAAAGCATGGGAATTGATCGTTAAGGAAAAGATCACCCATATGATGACGGTTCCGGCCATGGCGGCGGCCATGCTGATGGTGCCCGACATCGATCAAATGGACTTGTCCTCTTTGGAGCATATCGTGTGCGGCGGATCTCCCGTGCCGGAGAGTATTTTTATTAAATACAAGGAACTGGGAATCGAGGTCGAAAACGTTCTGGGCATCACCGAGTATGCCGGGGCGGTGACCTTCTGGACCCACGACATGGGCTGGGATAAACGCAACTCGGTGGGCAAGGTGGTCTTCCACGGCGATCTGAAGATCGTAGATCCGTTTACCCGTGAAGACCTGCCTGCCGGACAAACAGGAGAACTTTGCGTCATGGGGCCGCAGGTTTTTAAAGGTTATTGGAACAATCCCGCTGCCACCAGCGAGGTTCTGGCTGACGGGTGTTATTATTCAGGTGATCTGGGCCTGAAAGATGAAGATGGATTTATCTATATGGTCGACCGCTTAAAGGACATGATTATCAGCGGCGGAGAGAATATTTATTCGGTTGAAATAGAAGCTGTTATCGACAAACATCCGGCGGTTGCTGAAGTAGCCGTAGTGGGTAAACCGGATGACAAGTGGGGCGAAGTCCCGGTAGCTTTTGTGGTCAAAACGCCCGAGGCGCAAGTAAGCGCCGAGGATATCATCGATTTCTGCTCGCAAAACCTGGCCAGGTTTAAGTGTGTTAAGGAAGTTATATTTATTGACGCGCTGCCGAGAAATGCGGTTGGTAAACTGAAGAAAGGCATTTTACGGGATCAATTAAAGAAAGATTAAATCTTCATTAACGATCTTGCAGGGTTAACTCTTGCTTATTGGGAGCGGAGCAAAACCGGTGACTGAAGGGACTGTACTAAAACGAAACGTTTTGGTATGGTCC
>DATMYB010000628.1:0-3922 GCA_035561215.1 Syntrophomonas sp.
AATTTAAATATTCCAAAGGAGGAATAAGCATGTCGAACGTTAACGAGATACTGGCCCAGGTAATAAAAAGAAATCCTAACGAGCCTGAATTCCACCAAGCGGTCCAAGAGGTGTTGGAATCTTTGGAACCGGTGCTGGACAGACATCCGGAGTATGCGGAATACGCAGTGGCGGAAAGAATGGCGGAACCCGAACGGCAAATCATGTTCCGGGTGCCCTGGGTCGATGACAACGGTAAAGTGCAGGTGAACCGGGGATTCAGAATCGAGTTCAGCAGCGCTATCGGACCGTACAAAGGCGGTTTAAGATTCCATCCTTCGGTCAATGCTTCCATTATAAAATTCCTCGGTTTTGAGCAAATCTTTAAAAACTCACTGACCGGCCTTCCCATCGGCGGCGGCAAAGGCGGCAGCGATTTTGATCCCAAAGGTAAATCCGACGCTGAAGTTATGAGATTCTGCCAGAGTTTTATGACTGAACTGTGTCGTCATATTGGTCAGGATACCGACGTGCCGGCAGGAGATATAGGCGTGGGCGGACGTGAGATAGGTTACATGTTTGGCCAGTACAAACGGATCAAAAACGTCTATGAGGGCGTACTGACCGGAAAAGGTTTGGCCTGGGGCGGAAGTCTGGTCAGAACCGAGGCAACCGGTTACGGGCTGGTCTACTTTACCGAGGAGATGCTGAAAGAAAAGAACGCCGATTTCAAAGGCAAAACCGTGGTTATCTCCGGTTCCGGCAATGTGGCTATATATGCGGTGGAAAAAGTCGCCGAATTAGGCGGCAAGGTAGTGGCCATGAGCGATTCCGCCGGTTACATTGTGGACGAAGCCGGCATTGATCTGGATACCATCAAACAAATCAAAGAAGTGGAAAGAAAGAGAATCAAAGAATACGTCGTCATACATCCTTCCGCGAAATATTTCGAAGGCTGCGAGTCTATTTGGACCGTTCCCTGTGATATCGCGCTGCCCTGCGCTACCCAAAACGAACTGGACGAGCAAGCCGCCCGCACCTTGATTGCCAACGGTTGTATCGCCGTTGCCGAAGGAGCCAATATGCCTTCTACCCCTGAGGCCGTGAAATTATTCCACGATAATGGGGTGCTGTTTGGACCGGCTAAAGCAGCCAACGCCGGAGGAGTAGCCGTATCGGCTTTAGAAATGTCCCAGAACAGCATGAGATATTCCTGGAGCTTTGAGGAAGTGGATAAAAAGCTGAAAGACATCATGATCAATATTTACCGTAAATCCAGCGAAGCTGCCAAAGAGTATGGATTTGCAGGCAATCTGGTAGCAGGCGCCAATATCGCCGGCTTCATTAAGGTAGCCGACGCCATGGTAGCTCAGGGAATCGTGTAATCCAACAAAGGGACGTTCTTTTTGTTGGATTTGTTGACCAGGTTTGCCTCGGTATAAAATAAATTTTGCAATTGAATGTAAATAACTCGAGTTGCATACAAAAATCCAATAGGCCAACAGGGGGACATCCCTCTTGTTGGCCTTTCTCATTTCTGCTTGCTATTAATGAAACAGTAGAAATATGAGATAGCAAAAGCGTGGCGAAAGCAAGCAGTGGCATCAAGGTTTAGCTATCATCCAACAAAAAGAACGTCCCTTTGTTGGGTGCGTTGGGTTCCGTATAACCGCGTATTGCTTGGGGCAGAATAAAAAAATTCAGGAACGGTTTCCAACGGACGAAGGTTTAAGCTGCCGGAAGCCGATTGCTTCGGACGTGGAAATTCGTTGCTTATCATGAAAACAAAAGGAGGCTCTATTATGATGAAATTTCCCACATTATTATCACCTGTCAGAATCGGATCAATGGAAGTGAAAAACCGTTTTGTAGTACCTCCCATGGGTACAAATTATGCGACTGAACAGGGTGTACCTACACAGCAATTTATAGATTATTATACCGCAAGAGCCAAGGGCGGATTTGGGTTGATAGTCGTCGAAGTAACTGCTGTATCTCCTATTGCCCGAGCCATCTGGAACGAGCCGGGGCTGTGGTGTGATGAGCAGATTGAAGGATGGAGAAAACTGGCGGAGAGCTGCCATAAATATGGGGCTAAAATTGTACCCCAGCTTCACCATGCCGGACGGCAGACGAATACAGATATAGCCGGACCAGGGGCTCCGGTGGCGCCGACTTCCATAATGGATCCCTTGCTGGAGAGATTTGGTATTGGCGAAATGCCCCGGGCACTAACGACAGAAGAGGTATGGGAGATTATCGGCCAATTCCGGGACGCAGCGGTAAGAGCCCAGGAAGCCGGGTTGGACGGCGTTGAAATTCACGGTGCCCATGGATATCTGGTAGCGGAATTCATGTCGGCTTATTCAAACAAGAGGATTGATGAGTTTGGAGGTTGCTTTGAGGGCCGAATGAAGTTCCCGGTTGAAATCGTGAAAGCGATAAAAAAAGCATGTGGCAATGGATTCAATGTCATCTTCAGGTATAGTGCCGACGAGCGAATATACGGGGGCAGAACTATTGAGGAAAGCAAGGTGGTGGCCAGAATATTAGAAGAGGCAGGAGTCCATGCCCTGCATCTCAGTAACAGCGTTTATGGCAGCTACGAATGGCTGTGGGCAACCCAAGCCACCCCGGCAGGATATATTGCGCATCAATCGGAACAGATCAAAAAATCGGTAAAAATCCCTTGCATTGTGGTGGGCAGACTTAACAATGCCTATTTGATGGAAGATATTCTTGCCACCGGCCAGGCCGATTTGGTTGCCCTGGGAAGAGAATCGCTGGCTGAACCGGAATGGCCGAATAAGGTGGCCGGCGATGACCTTGAGGATATTGCTCCTTGCATTTCATGTCACCAGGGTTGTGCCGCCTATATCTTTGATAAAGAGATCAGGAAATGCTCTTGTCTGGTCAATCCATTCTGCGGGAAAGAAGAGACCATGAAGATCGTAGAAACCAAAAAACCTAAAAAAGTTATGATCGTTGGAGGCGGTCCCGGCGGCTTGGAGGCGGCCTGGGTAGCGGCCAAGCGGGGCCATCATGTAACGCTGTATGAAAAACAAAATATATTGGGCGGCGCTTTTAGAATAGCGGCTATACCCTCTGCCAAAACCGACTTAACCTCACCGATCAAGTATTATATTAACCAAGGTCGCAAGTTCGGCGTGGAATACAGGTTGAATACGGAAGTTACTCCTGAACTCATTGCCAAAGCAAAGCCGGATGTAGTAATTCTGGCTACCGGCGGAGTTCAGTCGGTTCCCAAAATATCCGGTATAGACAACCCGAAATTTCTCAAAGCCAATGATGTCCTGGAAGGGAAAGCCATCCCAGGCCATAAGGTACTGGTGGTCGGCGGAGGTCTTATCGGCGCCGAAACCGCTGATTTCATGGCAGAACACAGCCGCAGTGTCAGCATTATAGAGATGCAGCCCGATATTGCCCTGGATATGCATGATGTGCATCGGATTGAGTTGCTCCGGCGATTAAAGGAATTTGAAGTTGACTTTATAACCGATGCGACTGTGGTTGAGTTTTTAGACGATGGAGTCGTATACAAAAAGGATGGAAGGAAAGAGAAAATCGCCGGATTTGACAGCATCGTACTGGCTATGGGTACTGTCGCTTACAACCCGCTGGAAGCAAAGATAAAAGGCAAAGTGCCTGAGCTATACGTAATTGGTGATGCAGCCAGCGCCAGGCAGGCCATCGACGCTATCGCCGAAGCTGCTGAGGTGGCATGTTCCATATAGAATAGCCAATTTAACGTGCAATCGAGTAGATGGGCGGCTAGTACTCTTCAACCCTAAGTCCGTATATTATTTGTCGAGGGAAATTTCTGCAGGGCAAGGGGTCGTCAATCGCAATACTGGACGTATTGCGATTGACGACAACGTAGCCATGCGGAAATTTAACCGACAAGGAAATGTGGAATTAGGGT
>DATMYB010000629.1:0-2373 GCA_035561215.1 Syntrophomonas sp.
TGATCATCGCCGCTGCCCGGAACTACAGGGTCAAGGCCCTGGGGATAACATTAAGCTCAGAACAATGGAGCGCAGTACAGAAGAAAATAGAAAATTCCGGGCTGGATGATCTGCTTGAGGTTAAGCTTATTGATTATAGGGAATTGAAAGACAGAAAATTCGATAGGATTGTAAGTGTCGGCATGATCGAGCATGTGGGTAAAGACTATCTGCATGAATATTTCGCCCAGGTTAATCAATTATTGAATACCGGGGGATTATCTTTGCTGCATTGTATTACCGGTATCAGGGATAGCGGAGGGACCAATTCCTGGATCGACAAATATATTTTCCCCGGCGGCTACATCCCCAATATTGAGGAATTGATTGGCTATATGGCAAAAGAAGAATTTCATTTGTTAGATGCGGAAAGTATGCGCCGGCATTACGGCAGAACTTTAGAAAATTGGGCCCAAAACTTTGAACAGGCTTTGCCCGTCATTCAACAAACGCAAAATGAAACATTTATCAGGATGTGGCGTCTATATCTCAATGCCTGTGCGGCATCCTTTAACTGCGGCAATATAGATGTTCATCAATTTCTATTTGCCAAGGATATTTATCATGATTTACCCTGGTCCAGAAAATACATCTACCAAGAGGATGACCTAGCCCGGGTTTAATAGATGCAATTGTTCATTGCGACTAGTAGATATCCTTATCTCCTCCCCTCTACAGGACACTGGGAATTCCAACGGTAGCCGAAGCCCGTCCCCGTGCTTCTTGCCTTGCATACCACATAAGTCAATGAGAATAAAATTTATATTGATTTATATATAACAAGTTATATATAATAAGTATCATACAAGATAACCGGATAGAGGAGGTGGGTTTTTGTCATTGCAATATGCCATCCTGGGCCTGCTTAAGTATAAGGCTATGAGCGGATATGACTTGAAAACGGTTTTTGACAACTCGATAAATTTCTTCTGGTCGGCAAAACTCAGCCAGATTTATCGTGAGCTTGGCTCTTTAGAGACCAAAGGATATGTTTCTTCGGTAATAGAAGCGCAGGAGAAGCGCCCCGACCGCAAAGTGTACAGTATTACCGAAGAAGGAATCCAGGCTTTGACCTCCTGGCTGCAGAGTTTCCCCCCGGTTTTAAGTGTGCCGCTCAGAGACGAGTTTATCGTCCATGTGTTCTTTGGTTCCCAGATTGCTAATGAGGAACTGGAGTTTCAGTTTAAAAAGCTGATTAAGGAGCAGCAGGAGATTATATCGCTTTATCGAGGGGTTGAAGGAATAATGACCAGGTATGCCGAGGGCTCATCACAACCGTTTGATCGTTTCTACTGGGAACTGACTCTAAAAAGAGGGTTTATTATAGCTGAAGCCAATATCCGCTGGGCCGAAGAGTGTTTGCAGGAGCTACGGAAACGAAAAGCTGAACCGAATTAAAAGCGACCGCTCTGATGTAAGGAGGGCTTTAAATGAAGACAAAATATCGTAAGTTATCATTTTTGACTGACATACCCGGAATGAAAACATCCCTGGGCGACATGTTGGGTATTGGATTCCCCAAACAGCCAATTTTAAATAAAAAGGCTTCCTCAGACACCCGAGAAATCCTTTTTGATGAAGATTGGGTCATTAAAACCCTGGCTGAAAAAGTCGCCCGCCACCCGGCTAATTCCCTGGAATATCCATTTCAAGGTGAAAAGATTTTTGAGGAACCGCTGGTAGGATTCGTGCGCGGGGACGATCCGTTGTTTGAGGATTTTAAGAAAGTCATCGGACCTTTCCACTTTACTCCCCGGGAAATAATGGCCTGGCAGGCTTCTAAAAATGGTATCCCGGCGCCTGAACCAGAGGATATTAGCGTAGTATCTTTTATACTTCCCATCTCCAAAGCTACCAGGGCCGAGAATGGCCGAAAAGACGATTGGCCTTCCGAAAGATGGGCCCAAACCAGACGATCGGGCGAGATATTCAGCCAAACCATTGTCCAGGAAATAGTTAAAACTTTCATGGATGCCGGAGTTCTTGCCGTGGCTCCGGATATGACTCCCATGTTCAACTTTAAAAAGCATCCCGGGGTGGGCTGGGCTTCACCCTGGTCGCACCGCCACGTTGCGTATGCCGCCGGATTGGGCACATTTGGCATGAATGATTTATTGATCACTGAGAAAGGTTCGGCCCATCGTTGTGGAAGCTTTGTAGCCAACATAAGACTTAGGCCCAATCGGGAGAGGAATGAAAACATACATGCCCATTGTCTGCAATACCAGGGGATACCCTGTTTGAAATGCCAGCAGCGTTGCCCTGTGCAGGCCGTATCGGAAAGTGGGCACGACAAGGCTGTCTGCGGTAAGAGGGTTATCGACTCCATAAAAT
>DATMYB010000630.1:0-2583 GCA_035561215.1 Syntrophomonas sp.
GGCCATTACAAAAGTAGGGCTTTTATAACACACATAATCGAAAACTCATAATATAGGGGCAGTACCGCTATTTCGGCCGACTGCCCCCTAATATCTGTGGAATTTCAGACATACCAGTAATTTCTTGAATACTGGACCAGCATCCCTAAAATATACCTTGAGAAGTAAAGCTTTGGTTACAATACCGACGAAAAATTCATAAACCCAGTCCTCTACTAATGATCAACTTCATAACTTCGGAAGTCCCTGCATAAATGGTCTGCACTCTGGCGTCGGTAAACATTCTGGAAATCTCGTATTCCTTACAATAACCATAACCGCCGAATAATTGCAGACAGCGGGAGGCAGCCCGGTTTTCCATTTCGGAAAGCCAATATTTGGCCATACTAACTTCTTGAACAATATTTTTTCCAGCAATATGCTGCATGATCAAGGAGTCTACGAAACTTCTTCCCACTTGAATCTCAGCTGCAATTTCGGCCAGAGTAAATTGTGTATTCTGAAAACCAGCCAGGGGCTTTCCGAATATAGTACGGTCTTTTACATAATTCAGAGTCAATTCAAGGCATCTTTCCGCGGATGACTGTGACCCTAATGAACATATGAGCCTTTCCTGCTGCAGCTTATTCATCAAGCATTTAAAACCATTTCCTTCTCCACCTAACATATTACTGGCTGGCACCCGGCAATCCTCAAAAAATAGCTCAGCAGTATCCTGGGCGTGCAATCCTATTTTGTGAATTTGTTTTCCGCGTTCGAACCCGGGAGTGCCTCTTTCCACAACAAAAAGGGTGATACCATTGGGGCCAGCAGCCGGATCAGTTTTAGCAGCAACGACCACCAGATCAGCTAAAATTCCGTTTGAGATAAAAGTCTTAGAACCATTAATGATATAGGTATCGCCATTTTTTACGGCTCTCGTCCGTATAGCTGCAAGATCGGAGCCGGCGCCGGGCTCGGTCATGGCTACTGCTAGGATCGTGTTACCACTGACACAACCGGGAAGCCAGCGTTTCTTCTGTTCGTTTGTACCGTAGGTACCGATATAAGGAGCAACTATATCACTGTGCAAGGGGCTGAAGACCCCTCTGACCCCCTGCCGGTTTATTTCCTCGGCCACGATCACCGAGTAGAGAAAGTCGCCCCCGGGACCACCGTATTCTTCTTCAACCCAGGTGCAAAGATACCCATAATTCCCCATTTTCTTAAAGATTTTACGGGGTACAATCTCGTTGTCTTCCCATTCCTGATAATAAGGAACCAGCTCATTGGCAACAAATTTGCTAAAGGATTCTCTGAACATCCGATGCTCAGCTGTAAATGGTAACATGCGTTCCATAATAACTTTCACCTCATCTCTAAAGATACTTACTCTGCAGATAGGGTATCATCATCCAGCGCAGCAATTCTGAAACAGATATAATCCGCGTTCAACCTAGTAAATTAGCTGCTATGACTATGCGCTGAATCTGTGCAGTTCCTTCGAAGATCTGTAGAATCTTGGCATCACGCATCATTTTTTCCACCGGATATTCCCGTGAATACCCGTAACCTCCAAGAATCTGGACTGCGTTGGTGGTTACCTCCATGGCCGTATCTGCCCCGAAACATTTGGCGAAAGAAGCCTCAGTAGTATTCGGCAACCCCTGGTCAAGCAGCCAGGCCGCTTTTTGGACAAGGAGACGGGATGCTTCAATCTTCATGGCCATGTCTGCCAGCATAAATTGAATTGCTTGATAGGATGCGATGGGTTTCCCAAAGGTAATCCTTTCCTTTGCATAATCGCGGGCGAATTCAAACGCTCCCTGCGCGCAACCTACAGCCAGAGCGCCAACCAGGGGTCGTGATGCATCGAAGGTTTTCATGGCGATCTTAAAACCATCCCCTTCTTTTCCCAGCATCCACTTCTTATTTACTCTGACATTATCTAATACTACTTCAACGGTGTTTGAAGCTCTGATGCCCATCTTTTTCTCTTTTTTGCCGATGGCTAAACCTTCAAGTTCACTGTCAACAATAAAAAAGGCCATCGCTTTATGTCCCTGGTTCCTGTCCAGAGAGGCAAGAACAGTAAACTGACTGGCTACTCCACCATTGGTGATAAAACATTTTGTGCCATTCAGAATGTAATCATCGCCATCTTTTCTGGCCGTAGTAGCAATTCCCGCCACGTTGGAGCCTGCACCCGGTTCGGTTACGGCAAAAGATGCCATTTTTCCTGCTTCACATAATCGGGTAAACCACCAGTCTTTTTGCTCATCATTGCCACCTATCAACACTGGTTCCGAAGCCAGGCAATTCGTTAAAACCGCTAGTGCAATCCCGGTGCATCCCCGGCAGAGCTCCTCGGCAATCATGCTTTGGATAACGCTATCGTACGCAAAACCGTTATATTTTTCAGGTGCTACTATACAGTTCAGCCCCAATTCTTGCATTTTTTTAACCACCGGCCAGGGGTACTCTTCCGTTTCATCATATAAAGCTCTGACTGGGATCATTTCATTATCCACAAACTTACGGAGCATCTTTTGCAAAGCAATTTGCTCTTCATTAAAACTCATGTTAAAAGACATGTTTAACTTC
>DATMYB010000631.1:0-3153 GCA_035561215.1 Syntrophomonas sp.
GTATTGCATTAAAAATATTTATAGAGGAGGAAAAGGAATGAGAAAAGTAGCTGTAATCGGCTGTGGTCATTCAAAGTTTGGCTTTAATTCTCCATTGACATCGGTTGAGCTTATGTCTGAAGTGGCTATGGATGCCATAAATGAAGCAGGCATTAAACCGAAAGATATCCAGGCCACCTTCATCGGTAACGTCCTCGGGGATTTTGAGGAAGGACAAGGGATGGTACAGTCTTTCTTCGCCAATGACATTGGTGCTTTTAACGTGGCTTCGTCACGTTTTGAAGGCGCCTGCGCTTCCGGCAGTATGGCTATCAGAGATGCCATGATGTGGGTTTCATCCGGGTATTATGACATTGTTATCGCCGGCGGTGTTGAAAGAGCCACCGCTTTTAGCAGTGCTCTGGGAACACGTACATTTGCCATGTTTGGCGACGCTCATTATGAATTCCCGTCCGGTTTTACCTTCCCTTCTGTTTTCGCTCTGTATGCCCATCTTTACTCCAGCAAATATGGTATTCCCCTGCCTAAGCTGAAAGAACAGATGGCGGCGGTTTCAGTGCAATCCCATAAATGGGGCATGAAAAATCCGAACGCTCAATTCCATAAAGAAATCACTTCCGAAGATGTATTAAAGAGCTTTATGGTTGCATCACCTATTCAGTTGCATGACGCTTGCCCGTTTACCGACGGCGCCGCTTGCGTTGTAATTGCATCCGAAGATGCAGTCAAGAAACTGGGCATTAAAAAGCCGGTTTGGTTCAAGGGCATTGGGCAAGCCTCTTCCGGTAAACTGAGTTCCCAGTATAAATTCCTTCCCAGAATTAGAGCTAGAGAATTAGCTTGCCAGCAATCCTACAGCATGTCGGGTTTAGCTCCTAAAGATATCGATTTTGTTGAATTGCATGACTGCTTCAGCATCGCTGCTATGATCGCTGTCGAAGGTCTGGGATTCTTTGATTACGGTACTTCCGGGGAAGCATGGCTCAGAGGCGACTGCGACATGGGCGGCAAGATTCCGATCAACCTGTCCGGCGGACTGAAAGCGAAAGGGCATCCGATCGGAGCAACCGGCGGATCACAATGCGTTGAACTTACTCGCCAGCTAAGAGGCGATATGGTTGCTGAAGGCAGACAAGTTGAAGGTGCTAAAGTTGGACTTATGGATACCCTTGGTGGTGACGGCGTCCTGGTTAGCATGATTCTGTCAAACGAAAAATAGGAAGGAGGGTATTATACATGGAATACAAACTGACTTTTCAAGAATATAACAAAGCCCTTAAAAAGAATAAATTAATGGGATTAAAATGCAATGATTGCGGAACCATTACTTGCCCGCCTATGATGGTTTGTGCCGATTGTGCCAGCACTAATCTTGAAATCACAGAAATGAGCGGCAAAGGGAAAATTGTTACCTTTACCGTGGTTAATATCGCTCCGGAAGGCCGTGAAAATGAAGTTCCTTATACCATTGCCATGGTTGAACTGGATGAAGGTCCTTGGATCATGGGTAACCTGGTCGATATGGATCCCCGCAAAGTAACCATGGATGTTATCGGGAAAAGAGTAAAAATTGGCAACCGGGTATTCCCTGGTGATCATTATTCCGAAGACGGCGGAATGGCCAGACCTGCATTCTATTTTGAATAATAAATACTACTCACAACCTCAAGACAAGTCTTGAGGTTGTGATGAATCAAAACAATGAGAGTAGGAGAGAAATAATGGCCATAATCAATGAATATAAAAATAAACTTATATCTATCGAAGATGCCGCCAAGAAGGTCCAAAACGGAGATGTGATTGCAACTCCTTTGGCCTGCGGGGGTATGTCAGTCGACATGTATGATGCCATCCTGGACAGATATGAGCAATTGACGGATGTAAAAATTCTGGATACGGTACAGGTACGGCCCTGCAGAATGTACGATCCCGAATTTATGAGCAAACTCGAAGGACATATCAATTATATGCCTGGATTTGGTATCGCTACCATGCGAAAAATGGGCAGCACCAAAGCCGGAGATTTTTTCCCGATGATGGCTTCAGACCTCCATGAAAAAGTCGGACATAGAGCTGATGTCTATGTTGCCATGGTAACCCCTCCTGATAAAAACGGTTATGTGAATCTAGGCCTTACCAATTTTTATACCATGGAAGGAATCCGCCTGGGTCATAAACTGGGCAAACTGCGGGTGTGCATAGGCGAAGTAAACGATCAAATGCCGGTCGTGTTCGGCGACAACTGGATGCACATTTCCGAATTCGATTATTTTGTTGAAAACTCAACCCCGATTCCGACTTTCGGGCGCGGCGATCCCACTGAACGGGATAAAACCATTGCTCAGTATGTGCTGGAATTAATCAATGACGGCGATACTATTCAAATGGGTATCGGAGGAATTCCCGAAGCGGTAGTGGCAGGTTTGGACGGGAAGAAAGATCTTGGCGTGCTGACGGAAATGTTCCCCGGCGGACTTCCGGAACTGGTGGAAAAAGGCATCGTCACCAACAAAAAGAAACCGTTTCATACCGGTGTGACCTTGGCCACTTTCGGAATGGGCGACCAGAACATGTATAATTATCTAAACCAAAATCATGCCTGCGAGTTATATCCCGCCTCTTATACCAATGACCCGAAATTCGTAGCCCAGCACCCCAATATGGTTTGTTTGAACATGGCTTTGATGGTGGATTTCAGTGGTCAGGTTAACGCCGAAGGTCTCGGACACAGCCAGATCAGCGGTACCGGCGGACAATTGGATTTTGCCTTGGGCGCATTCTGGTCCAAAGGCGGCAAAGGTATTACCCTGATTAGTGCCGCCAGACAGATGCCCAACGGCGAACTGGTTTCGTCAGTAGTGCCTGAATTGCCGGCTGGGTCTCCGGTCTCGGTCCCCAGAACCATCGTTGATTACGTTATTACCGAATATGGTGTAGCTCACCTGCGCTTTAAATCCCGTCGGGAAAGAGCCGCTGAATTGATTTCCGTCTCTCATCCGGATCTGCGCGGAGAACTGCGCGCCAGCTTAAAGAAAAACTTTTATCCCAAATGGGCTCAGGACTAACCACCCTATCACACAAAATCCGCCCTTATGCTTATTTTAGTTGTGTGAGCAAAGAGGCAAATGAATTAAGTAGCGAAGTGCTTAATAT
>DATMYB010000632.1:0-2732 GCA_035561215.1 Syntrophomonas sp.
GTATAATATACATTCAACATGATCAAATCAGGTTTTTTGCATTGGAATCATCTTCATATAAACCATTTATTTTAAATAGCCGCGGATCACTTCCAGGAATTGTTTGCCGTACTTCTTCCATTTGTTTTCACCCACTCCTGAAATGGAAAGCATCTCCTCCTGATCCCGGGGCAGGCGGCTGCTCATTTCCCGCAGGGTGCTGTCGTGGAAAATAACGTAAGGAGGCACGCCCTCACGAACGGCAATCTCTTTGCGGCGTATCCGCAGGAGGTCAAAAATATCTTTATCCGGCAATACCGGCTCCGGTACTTTCGGCATTTTGACCAGTACTTTGGCCTGTCCCTTAAGTACCGGCCAGGATTTGGGGGTCAATTGCATAACCGGGTACTGCCCGCCAGTGTTCAGCATATATTCCTCCGCCTCCAGCATATGCATCAGGTCCACTATGGCCTGCTGGGTCATATCGCTCATAATCCCATAAGTAGAGAGCTTGTCAAGTCTGAGTTCCAGAATTCGTTTATTGCGGGAACCTTTCAATACCGAGGCGATCATAATCATCCCGTACTGTTCATGCATACGCATAATACAGGAAAAAATTTTCTGGGCGGCTATAGTAACATCGGTCACTTCAAATTCCTGGCCGCAGTTGGAACAATTGCCGCAATAATCGGCGGCATCCGTTTCTCCGAAGTAATTTAAGATATATTGCTGCAGACAGCGGCTGCTATGACAATAATCGATCATACTCTGCAGCTTCCGGTATTCCTCCTGCTTGTGTTCAAAGCTCAATTCGCTGTTTTCAATTAAAAACTTCTGAATCTGTACGTCGCCGGGGGCAAAGAGCAGGATGCAATCGGCGTGCTCGCCGTCACGGCCAGAGCGGCCGGCTTCCTGGTAATAGGCCTCCAGATGGCGGGGCATGTTGTGATGGATCACATAGCGCACATTGGACTTGTCAATGCCCAGTCCGAAGGCGTTGGTAGCCGCCATAACCTGGATTTCATCGTAGAGAAAATCCTCCTGATTGCGACGCCGCTCATCTTTATCCATACCGGCATGGTAACGTCCTGCCGCCCAACCTTTGGATTTAAGCAGTTCATAAAGGGCATCCACTTCTTTGCGGGTAGCCGCATAAATAATGCCGGACTGCTCCGGATGGCTTTCCACGTAGCGGGTGATAAATTTATTTTTATCCGTCCCTTTAATTACGGATAAATGCAGGTTTTCCCGCTTGAAACCGGTAACATAGACGTCCGGCCCGATCAGATCCAGCAGTTTGATCATATCTTCCCGCACCGGCAGGGTAGCCGTAGCAGTAAAAGCGGCGATCACCGGACGCTGGGGCAGTTCCTTGATCCACGGAGCAATATCCAGATAGGAAGGTCGGAAATCATGCCCCCACTGGGATACGCAGTGAGCCTCATCAATGGCAATCAAAGAGATAGGCAAGCTTTGCAGCAAATTGGTAAAGCTCTCGGAGGCCAGCCGCTCCGGCGCCACATAAAGGAGCTTGTAGGTGCCTTGATGGGCTTCCACCAGACAATTACGAATTTGTGCGGCCTCCATGCCGCTGTTGATACAGGCGGCGGTAATGCCCAGTTCATTCAGGGCGTCCACTTGGTCTTTCATCAAGGAAATCAGCGGAGAAATGACCAGTCCCAAACCCGGCCGCAGCAAGGCCGGCAGTTGATAGCAGATGGACTTGCCGCCCCCGGTGGGCATAATCCCCAGAACATCGTGTCCGGCAAGAATACTGTTGATTATATCCTCCTGGCCGGACTTGAAGGTACTGTATCCGAAATATTGCTTAAGGGCTTTTTGTATGATAATATCCATTCTTCTCCCCGTATGGTTTTTAGGAAAACGCGGATAATCCGCTGTTTGCCGCGAATCGCCGCCTTATTCTACCCCTCGTATGGTTTTGGAAAAACGCTCTTTGGCGGCAGATTAGATTAGAGGTCACTTAAAATCAGCCAGCGCTCCCGGAACTTATATATTGACCACCCTGACCTCTTGCACGAAGGGAGTGCACTGATTGGCCATGTCTGCCATTTCCTCTTTGCTGAAAGGCACTACTTCTCCATAGGAAGGATCAAGTGTCACCCGGGGGTTAAACTGCTGCAAAGTGTAACGGTGCGCACCTTCTATATACCGGGCGATGTCTTCAATATCCTGGGGGGTATGCAGCAAAGGGACTACGGTAGTACGGAATTCCACTTGTACATGGCTGAGATGATTGAGGAAATTTACTGAATTGCGGACCTGAAAAAAATCAGCGCTGGACAATCTCCCACAGGCTTGCTGGTAGCGTTTGTATTCCAGCGGCGCTTTGATATCCATGGCTACATAATCCACCAATCCGTCCCGGACCATTGCTTCCAAAACAGTGGAGTTGGTACCGTTGCTGTCCAACTTGACCAAATAGCCCAAATCTTTGATACGCCGGATATCGTCTTTAAGGCCGGCATGCAGGGTGGGCTCGCCGCCGCTGATCACCACGGCGTCGATAAAGCCTTTGCGTTCCGCTAGGAACTTCATTATCTCTTCCATGTCATAAGCAGGCGGAGCGGGATTCTTAGGCCGAATCAAAAGATCCGGGTTATGGCAAAAGGGACAGCGTAAATTGCAGCCGCGGGTAAAAAGCACCGCGGCAATCTCTCCCGGATAATCCACCAGACTTTGTTTTATAAAACCGGCATACTCCATAATTACATTTCACAGCCTCGTAAAGA
>DATMYB010000633.1:0-2079 GCA_035561215.1 Syntrophomonas sp.
CTAATTCCACAATTCCTTGTCGGTTAAATTTCTGCATGGCTACGTTGTCGTCAATCGCAATACGTCCAGTATTGCTTCCTCCTCCGCCTTCCCCTGCGAGAATTTATCTCGCCGGATAAAATAAGCTTTTAGATGTAACAGACTACTAGGTTCATTTTCACAGGAAAGGAGTTGTTAATTCAAATTTTTTCAGTATCTTCAATATTTAATAAGGAGGCACAGAACAGATGGCATATCTTTATACCAGCGATGAACAGATCCACCGGCTTGTTGATTTCAAAGGAGCCCGGGCATACCATTTGCAGAAAGACCGTCGGAAACGGGACAAACGTATGCCTTTAAAAGAGGCGATTGATCAGTTTGTGCAGGACGGCGATATCTTTGCCGAAACTGGTTTTTCCTATGTCAGAAGTCCGGTCCAGGCATATTTCGAAATTGTGCGGCAGCAGAAGAAGAACCTCACCGGGATTGGTTCCCCTATGTCCAACTGCTCCTATTTCATGTCCCGCGGATGTATGACAGGATTACATTTGTCGTATATCGGGGTGGAAATGCGCGGCAACGATAAAAATTTTGCCCGCATTATCAAAAACAAAGAGGCTGAAATCTTGTCCTTTTGGAGCCATGGTACTATGGCGCTGGGCTTTAAGGCCGCTCAACTGGGCGCCCCTTTTATCGCTTCCAAACAACTGCTGGGCACGGATATGATCAAGCAAAATCCCTACGTTAAAGTCATCGACAACCCGGTGGGGAACGACCATGATCCGGTTTGCCTGATACCGGCCTTATTCCCCGATGTATGCATCATTCATGTACAGCAAGCCGATTGTTACGGCAACGCAGTCATAAGCGGCCCGGCCGTCAATGATATTGCGCTGGCAGCAGCCTGCCGCAAGGTAATTATAACCGCTGAAAGAATCGTTCCGGAAATGACCATTCGTGACAACAGTAACGCCAGCATTCCTTTCATGTATGTGGACGCGGTAGTTGAACTCCCCTATGGGGCCTATCCGGGATGCTGTCCGGGACATTATTACTGGAACCGTGAGTGGTGGGAAGCCTTGATTCGCATCGGTACGGCTACTTATGAAAATATGGTCGAATTTACCGATGGCTGGATCATGAATATCAAAGACCAATACGATTTCATTGATAAGGTGGGCGGGATCGCCGTCATCGACAAAGCACGGCGCTTGATGGAAGCGGCCCAAGGCACGGCGGATGATTCTTTGATTAGTTTTGACTATCAGGAAATCATTCCCAAATGGGATTAAGATAGGAGGGGAATTATGAGTAATATAGCACCTGCTAATCCGCTGGAGATGCTGGCCTATAATCTGTCTTTGTTGATCGAAGACAACCAGATCGTTTACGTGGGCACCGGTCTGCCCATGGTGGGAGGAATGCTGGCTAAAAAAACCCATGCCAAAAACATAACCCTGGTCTTTGAAAGCGGCGGACAAGATCCGTTGGACGGCTGTGATGTGCCTTGGTCGGTGGGTTGTCCTTTTACTTACCGTAAATCGCCGATGTCGATGGAAATGTCGATTTCCTTTGGCCAATGCGCTATCGGTTATGTGGATATCGCCTTTCAAGGCGGCGCTCAGTTCGACATGTATGGCAATGTGAATACTTCCGTAATCGGCAGCTATGAGAATCTGAAAGCCATCCTGCCCGGCAGCGGCGGCGGAAACGATATCGGTTCATTGACTGAAAAATCCGTATTGGTAGGACTGCAGACCCCGGACCGGTTTCCGGAAAAAGTTGATTTTCTGACTACCCCCGGTTATCTTGAAGGCGGTGACAGCCGCGAGAAGGCTGGACTTTACGGGGGACCGATTGCAGTTGTGACCCAGGTGGGAGTATACGATTTCGAACCGGTCAGCAAACGCATGCGTATTAAAGCCCTGAATCCCGGCATGACGGTAGAAATAGCCCAAATGTGCACCGGATTTGAATTGCTGGTACCTGATGAAATCCACATGGTGCCTCCGCCCCCCGACGAGGTGCTGGAGGTGCTGCGGAAGGTAGTCGATCCCCGCGGGGTATTTACCAAAATGCCCGGAATGTAAAGACTCG
>DATMYB010000634.1:0-2679 GCA_035561215.1 Syntrophomonas sp.
CTGGATTACATCGTCGGCTGCGCTTGATAATATGTCCATTAAATCCTGGATTTCGTAGTTTTGGGGTAGTGAGCCCTTGGCGGCCATAATTGAAAGTCCGATTTGGAAAATTCTCATCTTAAGCAATATGGTTTTTAACTCATCCTCTGTGAAGCCTTCCAGTTCAGGGTCTTTCTTCATCTCCTCAATTAAAACAGGGGCTACTTCTTCATCATAGTTCTGCATGTAGCTGTTATCGCTCATGACTAAATCCCGGAAAAGTACGCTGTACTCAATGGCAAACCTCAGGCTTGCCTTTCCCATATCATAGAAAGGGTTCCCTGAACTTTCTTCACTCAAAAGCTGTTGACCGATGCTCAAAATCCTCTCCTTTAACGATTCCATCAGTTCGCCAATGTGCTGAAAGTTCACATAGATGGGAGCTACCGAACTGCCCATTCTTTCGGCGATTTTGCGCATGGTAATGTTGTTAATGCCCTCTGTTTGTGCTATTTCAAAAGCTGCGTCAATTATCTGTTCCCTGGTGAATTTATTCTTGGGTCCCATGGATAACGCCCCCTTAACATAACTTATGTTACATAACATTTGTTATACAATATACGTTACATCATGAGCCAGGTTTTTTCAACAGTTTTTCTGAAGCATAGAGAGGAGCCAAATACTTTAGTTTTAACGGAATAATAAAACCTGATGGCTTGCATGCTGATTTTGAATTCAATGATCATAGCAAAGTATCTGAAGCACCATCCAGGCACCACGATACCATTCCGCTACGCTCAAAATGAAAATGATGGTCAAGGAAGTGCCAGAAGCCGCGATTGAGGGGATACGTTGTTTGAGCGGATTCTGGCACTGAGGCAGTGATTCGGCTTTTTTGACGGTCTGAGATGGACCAATAGATCCATCTCCTCTGTTTCATGATGCGATGCTGTATTCGGGACCTCTAATAAAACCTGAATATGATTGGGAATACAAATGCTACTATTGCTGTCCAGCAGAAATATACGTAAAGATAACTGGTCTGCCATTTTTCCAGTTTAACGAAGGAGAACTTGCTTCTAAAATACCCTATATATAGCCAGGCCAGGCCTGCCAGGTTGACCAGCAAAGCAAGGTTTTCTCCCAGTGCGGCAACCTTGTTAGGGGTAATGCCAAAGGCTGAAAGCCTAAAGACTATGGCTGATAAAGCCACCCCGTCAATGACCAGCGCGGTGAGAATCAAAACCAGATTCAAGTAGTCAAACAGGTTGGCGGGTTGATTGATGTCCCGGGCTGAAATTATATACAATACCAGGCCCAAAATCATCGCCAGCATAAAATCGAAGGCAATTAGAAATTCCCTTTCCATAAAAGGACTTTTGCCGGTTAGGATCATCACCGCCAGGAAGCAAAGCATGGTTATTAAAAAGAGAGGGCTGAATATTTTGGCCAAAATAGGGGCGAAATTCTCAACCACGCTTTTCTTGGCCTCAGCCAAATACATAGTAACCATTGCCGCCGCGCAGCCGCCATAAATTACGTAATAATTTTCCAGGAATGTGCCCGCATCAACTTGTATAGATTCGAAAATAAGCGAGATAAACCCACCTAAAACGACGATACCTGCCATCACCAGTACACCATAGATAAATGCTTCCCCGCTGAAGCGGATAAAGTTCATCCTTCCGGGGTGTTTTCGCCATTCCTTACCGATATACGCCGCTCCTACGACCAGCCATAAAAACATGGGAAGGTGTAGGCCGCTTAAGTAAGCGGTATTATGCGGTGCAAACGACGGGTAAATATTGATAATCAAAGCTGACAGGGCGAATATCCCCAATATTACTACCCAGGTTTTCGAGGCAGCCTGCCTCTTGATCAGGAAGAAAGCCGCAATAAAAGGTAAAATAAACAAGCTCAAGTTCTTGAAGTAAAACAGTTCGGATCCCTGATCTTGAAGGCTTATTCCAAAAAGCTCGGGAATCTTAATCAATGTGCCGGCGAGCAGGGCAAATAAAACCACCAGAACTATATCGCGGCGGTTTCGCGACCTGGTTTTCGGGTCAAAAGGGTCCAGTAAAAACTGCCTCCATAATTTTTCAGTATTTACTTTAGCAAACTCATGGGCGATGGCATCCACATTGCCCAGGCGTTTTACACTGATTAGAAAAGCTTCGTCAACGGCGAGTCCGGCAGCCTTTAAATCGTCGACCTCATCCCGCAGATGGTTTTCCAATTCGCTGATGTCGTTTTCAGAAAGATTACCCCGTACTCTCAAATGGTCGCTCCAAGAGCGAATCTGGGTTTCCAAGTCAAACATGCTGACCCTCCTTCAGGCTTTTAATCGGTCCAGGTCTTGGCCAGAGCCGAAACGACTATTTCCCACTGCTTTTTCTGTACTTCCAACTCCTCAAGACCGCGCTCGTTAATCCGATAATATTTGCGCTGCCGCCCGGCCTCGGATTTCTGCCAGTAGGACTCAATGAGCTGTTGTTCTTCCAGGCGGTGCAAAACCGGGTACAACATTCCTTCGGTCCATACCAACTCATTCTCTGACATCTCTTTTACCCGTTTAATAATCGCGTAGCCATAGCTATCTCGTTCCTTTAGAATGGCCAAAATGAGAGGAGTTGCCGAAGCGGCAGTTAAATCTTTGGAAAAATTCATTGAATCCCCCCTCTATACCTAAGACATCTATGT
>DATMYB010000635.1:0-2871 GCA_035561215.1 Syntrophomonas sp.
AAGCGGGGCTGTCGCACGAGTGGAAAAATGCGAAATGCTGCGGGCGACCACTGGTCGCCCCTACAGGCCACAAATATCGTAATTGTAGGGGCGACCAGTGGTCGCCCGAATACTGCGCATTCTTCTTTTTGTGTGACAGCCCCCTTTATATCGCTATACTCTCATGGCTTGATTTATGGAACAACCAATATCCCGCAGAAGGACAGGATAAGTGTCAGGCCAAGCACAATCCAGATCAATCTGTTGGAGTTCATTCCTTTTTTCCCCAGAAGCCAATAACATAAAACGACTAATAATGCCGAGCCCAGCTTAGGCATAATCTTGTCCGCCACCGTTGCCTGCAAATCCACAGGAGTACCGAACAAACTGAAGGTGCCAAACTTCATATTGACCATGGTTGCACACATTCCGCCCACCACCACGATACCCAGGACAGAAGCGGCTGCGGTAAACTGTTTTAGCTTGCCGCTTAAGGTAGTAACCAACTTAATGCCCTGCTCATAGCCCATGGTAAACAGCTTGGGCCGCAGGTAAAACATAACGAAGAAGTTCCACACAGTCCACAGCAGAATGCCGATATAACTTCCCTCCAGCGCCATAGCCACAGCAATGGAACCAAATATTGTACCGCCGATTACACCAAATAGCGTATCCCCAATACCGGCGAAGGGGCCCATCAAACTGGCTTTTATCCCTGCAGCCGTATCAATTCCATCCTTGCCCAATTCTTCTTCAATGGCTACATCCATCCCGAGAATAACATTACCCAGATTAGGTTCGGTATTAAAGAACTGCCCGTGAACATCATAGGCGTGAAGGCGTGCTTCCTCATCGTCCTTGTATAGCTCTTCTATGACAGGTGTCATTGTGGTCAAATATCCCAGACTCATCATTTTTTCATAGTTCCAGGCCAAAGAACGGTTCCAGGACCATAGGTATGATAGTTTTCTCAGTTCCTTTTTTGTATATTTTTTATTCGTCATAATCAGCGCCCTCCGTTGCTACTGCCGCAGAATTATTTCTAAACACAGTAATCGCCAATGCTAATCCTATGGCGGTTACGCCCAAAATCGGTGCGGAGAACCACGCTACCAGAGCGAAACCGACTATCAGATATTGAATGTTGTTTTTGGTAGGCAGATATCTCAGCAGTATGCTGAAGCCCACAGCCGGGAACAGCTTACTGACAATTACAAATCCATTCACCAACCATGCAGGCATCACCTGAGTAAGTGTAATGATGAGAGCAGGTCCAATAAGCAGCGCTACAAATACCGGTACCATTCTGGATATCAGCCATGAAGCCAGCCCCATAGTATTACTTATTTTTACCTGCTTTGCATTGCCCAGGGCAGCATACTTATTGCCCCGGTGCTGGAAGACCACGTTGGCGAAACGCCCCAGAATATCCATCTGCACGGTCAACGCAGCTACGGGAATACCCACTATAGCGATAGTTGACGCCATATTGTCCAGGCTCCCGGCCAGCGCCGTCACAATGATTGCCGCGGCAGGCCAGTTGGGTACTGAGGCTCCGCCGTATGCTCCAATCCCCAAAGCGTAGGATTGCAACGTTCCCCCAACAATCAGCCCCAGTAAAGGGTTTCCGGTTACAATCCCTGCAAAAATACCAGTTTGAATAATGCCGTTGATACCCAGGTTAAATGTCATTTGGTCTACAATAGACAGCCCAGACCAAAGGGTAAGCAGTAAGATTTGCCAAAATTCCAGATGCATAGAACTTCCTCCTTAATGATTAATCAGTCATATGGACCAACCAGTCCGGATCCCTATTTGCCTTTTATCACACTCCCTTCTGTCACTAAAGTGTTTATTTAAGAAGAGCTATTAAATCTACCTTCTCTTCATTGGGTACCATTTGAATAAAGAATTTAACCCCTCTTTTGCCAAGCTCTTTAAAGTCCTCAACATCCTGCTTGCTGACATTCACTGTCCGTCGCAGCTGTTCTGTCTCTGCTGAATTGGACATATTACCAACGGTAACCTCTGTCATGTGAAAACCCAGATCCCACAGCTTTCTCAAGACCTCCGGTCCCTTCAGCACGATGAAAACGCGTTCATTTTCATATTTCCCAGCAAGTAAGTTGGCGGCCGCCTTTTCTATAGACAATATGGAAAGCTTTACTCCGGCGGGACAAGCCATCTTCAAAACAACCTTTTGGAGATCATCGTTAATCACTGCATCATCAATCACCATAATGCGATTTGCAGAGAGTGTATTGGTCCAAATGGCGCCGACCTGTCCATGGATCAGCCGCTCATCAATTCTGATATTCACGATTTCTTGCATTGGTCATCCTCCTCTAATATTTTTCAGATATACCTTTAATCGAAAATAAGCCCTGTTTCTTTCACCCGCTTCTAAATGAACTCTACATCTCCTCTCCCGTCTGTTCCAATTGCTCCTGCAGTGTTTTGCAATTAAAGGTGTCTATGTTGCTTCTACCTATATCCACAGTCTCAGATATGATTTCCATTGTGTTTTCGTTTTCACTCTCCATAACTAAATTCAACAGCATGCTAAGATTTGCGCCGGTCAGCACTGTAACATTTTTCTGGGTGCAAAGCATAAAAAGCTGGTTATGCACACTTCCTCCCTTAATGTCACACAGAATTATAAATTCGTCCTCAGTATTCTGTGCGATTTGCTCTTTGATCTTTTTCTGAATGCTCTCCGGACTGCCATATTGATCCATTCCATATGCACTGACAGCTTCGCATTGTCCCGCTATCATTTTGGCGGCACTGTACAGCCCTTCGGCCAGCGATCCGTGTGAAGCCAGTATAATTCTTCTCATTGTTTACCCTCTTTCATGCATTTGTCTGCATTTCAGCAAAACCCTTTTTAGA
>DATMYB010000636.1:0-8635 GCA_035561215.1 Syntrophomonas sp.
CCTATGAAGGCCCTAATAGCAATAGCCTTTACTAGCAATTTCCAAATTTTTAAAACCATATAGTGTCAGGGAAATGAGGGTGCTGACAACGCCTCTAATCTGAGATATCCGGAGTTTTTTATGCCACGATGAATATGGAGATAAGTGAAACGGAAATTGATCAATTAAAAAAATAACTGAAATCAGGCTGTCGAGTTAAACACAAGAGGCTGTCGGCAACCCCGTCTCTCCGACACGTTCATCCGTATGATATTCCAGCAATCATAACTTTTTCGTAACTATTTTTAAGTATTTTGTAACGCAATCCGATAAATAAATTGGTATTGTGATGAAAAAGGACATACTTTGACTTACAAAGGCGTCGATAATGATTGAATGATATGGGATGGAGAGTGAAATCAAGCCATGGAACGGGATGGGAGAATTGGATTTGCAAATTATTATGGAAAGGATCAACTCGACGCCAGACGTTATATGCCGGGATTGGACGGGCTGCGGGCTATGGCGGTGCTGGCGGTTATCGCCTACCATTTGAACCTGCCCTGGGCTCAGGGAGGGCTTTTAGGCGTATGTATTTTCTTTGTGCTGTCGGGTTATCTCATCACCGACATTTTAGCTTCCCAATGGCAGTCCAGCGGGGGAATCGATCTGAAGGAATTTTGGCTGGGCCGGGCGCGACGGCTGCTGCCGGCGCTGTTTGTAATGCTGGCCGGCGTCATTGTCTGGCTTGCTTGCTACGATCCGGGCCGGCTGTCTTCCTTATGGAACGATGTGATCGCGGCGGTATTCTATACCAGCAACTGGTGGCTGATATTTCATAAGGTCTCTTACTTTGCCAGTTTCGGGCCGCCTTCACCTTTGGGGCATCTCTGGTCCTTAGCTGTAGAAGAACAGTTTTATCTGCTCTGGCCTTTACTGTTAGGGCTGGGATTTTACCTTATTCCTCGGCGAAGCCGCCTGATCGGATGGATTATGGCTTTGGCGTCCGCTTCGGCCATTACTATGGCGGTGATTTATCAGCCCGGTCTTGATCCCAGCCGGGTTTACTACGGCACCGATACCCGCGCTTTTGCTCTGCTGATCGGCGCAGCGCTGGCGCTGGTGTGGCCCAGCCGCAAGTTATCGGCGGATATTTCCTCCGGGAGCCGCCTGCTGCTTGACACAGCCGGGACAGCGGCGCTGCTGGCCGTATTATTTATGATCTGGCAGAGCAATCAGTATCAAACTTCTTTATATTATGGCGGGCTTTTTTTGTTCTCAATTATTTCGGCGGTATTGGTGGCGGTACTGGCGCATCCGGCCAGCCGTCTGGGCAAGGTTTTCAGCCTGCGGCCTTTACGGTGGCTGGGGATCTGCTCCTACGGGATATACCTCTGGCATTATCCGGTCATTGTTCTGACCAGTCCGGGCGTCAATACCGGGGGAGTGAATATGGTCCTGGCGGCTGCACAAACGGTGCTGTGCATTCTTCTGGCCGCCCTTTCGTGGTATCTCATCGAAGCTCCCATCCGTAGCGGCCAGTGGAAAAAGTATTGGCTGCGGTGGTGGTATGCAATGAGACACCGCCCCAAGTTGTTGGGCTCTCAGGGAAAGATTTCCTTAACGAATATAGTATTAATTTGCAGCGTACTGATATTGGTGGTAAGCGGATGTTCTATGATCAGTCATGCGCAGCAGAGTTCACCGGCCAAGACCATCGGTACGGAGCCAGCAGGTAAAACGGAACCGGTCGGGAAACAGGCCGGGGCCACAGAGCAAGCCGCTAAAACAGAGCACGACCAACCTGTCGGAGACCAAGGCCAGGCAAACGATGCCGGGGCCGGTACGGAAACGGAGAAACAGGAGACCAACCAAAATGAAAACGATGGGTTTACCGGGAAAGGCGTAACGCTCATTGGCGATTCGGTCATGGCGGAAATAGGGCCGGAATTGCAGAAGCTTTATCCGGACATTTATGTGGATGCCAAAATCGGCCGGCAAATGTACCAGGCATCCCAGGTAATCAACCATCTTGCCGACCAGGGCAGCCTGGGCAATACAGTGGTTATTGAACTGGGAGCAAATGGATCATTTACGGCTCAGCAGTTTGCAGATATACTGGAATTGCTCGGAAGCGAGCGGCAGATTGTGCTGATCAATGTCCGGGTTCCGAAACCGTGGGAAAGCGTAGTCAACCAAGCCCTGGCCCAGGCTGCCGCCGACGATCCGGATATCAAACTGGTGGATTGGTATTCCGCCAGCAGCGGCCATAATGAGTATTTCTATGGGGATGGGGTCCATCTGAAACCCGCGGGGGTTCAGGCTTATGTTGCGCTGGTGGCCGCCGTCATCGATCCCTTAATTGAAATGGAGAGTCCGATGGATGAATGAGATAAAAACAAAAATTCTGGTAGTCGAAGATGAAGAACCGATCCGGCGTTTTATCACGCTGAATCTCAGTGCGGCCGGCTATGAAGTCGGCGAAGCGGATACGGGGGAGAAAGCTCTGGTCATATTGGGGAGCTTCAACCCCGACGTGATCGTCTTGGATCTGATGCTGCCGGGAATCGACGGATACGAAGTCTGCCGGCAGGTGCGGGAAAAGATGCCCGCAACTTTTGTGATCATGCTGACAGCAAAATCCCAGGATACCGATAAAATTCTCGGCCTGGAACTGGGAGCGGACGATTATTTGGTCAAGCCCTTTAATCCGTTGGAGTTGATCGCACGGATCAAGGCCATGTTAAGGCGCAGGACTCATTTGCAGGCCGAAGGGCACTTACTGGTGTGCGACCATCTGTTGTTGGACATCGACGCCAACAAATTTTATAAAAATAATATTGAAATCGAATTAACCCCGATTGAGTTTGCCTTGCTGAAGCTGTTTATGGAAAATCAGGGGAAGGCGCTGAAACGCGACGAAATGTTGAATGTGGTCTGGGGAGTGAATTATTTTGGCGATACCAAAACCCTGGACGTACACATCCGGCGGCTGCGGGAGAAACTGGAGGAAAATCCTTCCGCGCCGGAATACATTAAAACCGTCTGGGGCTCCGGTTACCGGTGGCAGGGCGGAAGGCGGGGGAACACCCTATGAAGGGAATTCGGTTAAGACTGACTGTCATTTTCGTGGCCGTTATTATTTGTACCGTCGCGATCCTGGAAGTCCTGCTGATTTATATCGTCAAACAGAACTATTACAACAGCTTGGAGGGCAGTCTGCGTAATCAGATCAAGATCTGTACGGATATGTATTCCAAGTATTACGGCGATACCTCGCTGCAGGACAATGTGCTTTACAATGTCGACACGTTTTGGAACCAGAGCAATGCCGAAGTGCAAATAGCCGATCAGAACGGCAATATTATCATGGATTCCCAAGGCATCCTGGCATCCGGGACGGACGGCAGCGATATTAAAGCAGCGCTGACGGGGGAAACGGGGACTTGGATCGGGGAATTAAACGGGCAAAAGGTCATGACCGTTGCCAATCCGCTGAAGTCAGGCAATGAAATCGTCGGCGCTTTGAGGTTTGTCGCCTCATTGAGCGCCGTTGACAGAGATATTTTGAGAACCGAAGAGATCTTTATCTTGATCGGTTTGTTCGTCATCCTCATCGTCGGCTCAGTAAGCGTTTTTCTGGCTAATTCCATCGTGGTGCCTTTGCAGGAAATTACTGCCGTGGCCCAGAAGATGGCCAAAGGCAATTACCAAATCAAAAGTCGGAAAAGCCGTGACGATGAGATCGGCGAACTGTCCGACACCTTGAATTATCTGGCCGATGAAATCCAGAAAAGGGATCAGCTTAAAAGTGATTTCATTTCTTCCGTATCCCATGAACTGCGTACGCCCCTGACCGCCATTAAAGGCTGGGCCATCACTTTGCAGAACGAAAATTTTCAGCAGAAGGAAATGCTGAACGACGGCCTCAATATCATTGCCAAGGAGAGCGACCGGCTTACCGGGATGGTGGAAGACCTTTTAGATTTCTCCAAGTTTGTCTCCGCCAGAATCAAACTCAACCCGGAAGAGCTAAACCTGACCCATCTGTGCGAACATTTACATAAACAACTGACTCCCCGCGCCATGCGGGAGAATATCGAGTTTACCGTTGATTATCCGGAAGACATGCCCCCGATTTACGCGGATGTCAACCGGCTTAAACAATTGTTTATCAATATTCTGGATAACGCCTTCAATTTCAATCATCCGGGCGGCTACGTCCGCTTCCAAGCTGAAGTGCAAGAGCAAGGTTTCAGATTTACCATCTCCGACAGTGGCTGCGGCATCGGTCCCGACGAGCTGCCCCGGGTAAAGGAGAAATTTTATAAAGGCAAAAGTTCGCCTTCGAAAAACGGTATCGGCCTTTCCATCTGCGAGGAGATCGTCACCCTGATGAAAGGCCGGCTGGACATTATGAGCGAACTGAATCAGGGCACCCAAGTGGTTATATTTTTACCCCGGGGGGAGAGGCCGGATGATTAATCGATACAAGCTTTTACCGGCGTTGCTGTTGTTGCTTTGGGTGAGCGGGTGCGCTACTGCTTCAGGGTCTGCGGCCGGGGATATTCTTCCGCCGGCATATGAAATTTGTCCGCTGGAAGGGAAATGGTCGGTGACGGAGGAACTGGGCCCCGAAGGCTATTCCGACCCTGCCAAGCTGGAGACGGCGGGGAGGTTGCTGCAGTTCAGCCGGGAAACTGCGATCATCGACAGGAATGTTTGGAATCAGCCTACCTACAAAATCAAAAAGGTCAATGCCAATGATTATATAACCACCAGATATACGGTTCTTGACCGTTATTTGACCGCGGTCGGCAAAACAGTCGAAGTGGTTACCGTATTCGCAGATTCCAACTATCTGGGCGAGTTTATGAAAATGGACGACGGCGGTGTAATTGCTTTTGTACAGAATAAAGCGCTGTTGCTGCATAAAGTCGCCGAACATGCCGATGATCCCCGGTCCATGGCCAACGCCAATGTCGATGACGATCAATATAATAACACCGGCGCTGCGGGAATTTTTATCGGGCTGAAAATACCGTCTGACAGCGACTACGTTTATGAAACCCTGTGGGTAGCGGCGGACAATAAAAAACTGCATCCGGTGCTGCGCCGGGAAGACATTTATTTCCCGCGTCAAAGCGGGTTCTGGGAGTTGCAGATCAAGCAGGGGGAAGATGGAGCGACCTTATCCGCTCATAATGTGGCGGAAAAAAATTTGCCGACATCTCCGGGGAAAGTTGCATTCAAGGGGGCGGCTCCGGGTTCAGACAGCATTGTCATTGACTATATCGGCAACGATTATGTGGCGATAACCGATGATACCGGCGGCATCGCCAAACTGCAGTTCTTGCCGGTGGATAAATTATCGTCCCCGATCGGCATCAAGGTGGCGGATTTACTGGGGGAGGCAGGGGTAAAAGTTTATCGCGGCGCTCGGGAACAGGCGCGGCAAATCCTGCACAGTCAGGGGGTCACTCGAATCGACGAGGACATCAACGAAGATAATTTTGGACTGACGCGTAAGCACGGACACTGGCAGTTGCAGGGGAGGATAAACTATCAAAACCAGGGCGTCCCCGGAACCATGGATTTCAATATCAATTATCTCCCTCCCGCCAATCTGATCTTTTACGATACGCTGTATCCCAGTTGGCAGAGCATAAAAGACCGGGTTCCGAATGCTTTGGACGCATTGACTTCACCCGACAAGGATATCGCCGTCATTAAAACCAAAAGCCGTTTGTACATTTTCGGCATCAACGGCGAACAACTGGATAGCGTGCCCTTGGGCGAAGTTGAGCTGAAAGCGGGAACCACCATTGTCATGGCCGAGTGGGCCACCGGGTTTTACGTTAATGATTGGGAGAGAAATTTTTTGGCCAATGGCGCGAAAGCGATAGGGAAGTAAGCTTGGGATTCGTTTTGGTTTTCGGGATGACTGCCAAAAACAACATCAACCAAAAACCGTAGCCGGGAATGAATTCCCGGCTCCAGGGACAAACTCTTTTTTGTGGCCTCACGCCATGTTCTTATACTTCCTGCATCGTTGGTGAATGCGTCAGGAGAGGGGGCTTTGACAAACTTTATCCTGATTGAAATAAAAGGACGTGCCCGTCATTTTATCAATGATAGAAAGTTTGGCAGGACCAATCATAATACTTGCTCCTGGGAATATATGACCGGAGCATATAATTTTACCGTGGCCCATCTTCTGGATCAATTGATTGATCTCCGCCAATTCTTGATTGGTGCTTGCCAACGTGGTGATGCAGTTTTGATAACTAGACAGTGTTTTATCCAGTAACATTTTATCTTTGGGAACCAGTTTGTTGGCAGATTCTTGTTGGCGAAGCCTTGGAATCAAAGACTTTAAACTCTCGATCTGCTTTTCCAAAACAGGAAGCAGTTGGGTAAGTTCTTGTTGTCTTTTCATCACAGCAGGAATCGTGCCAAGCGTTAACTCAGTTTTTGTCCAAGCCTCGGAACCAATGACACGGGCGGTAATATCCTGACCAACCACACAGCTTCCGCCAAATATCTGACCTTTTCGGCCAGTCAGTTGAAGGCTTTGGGCGCATTCAATACGACTGTTTAGGATATAATCTGCTGTTATGGAGCCAAGTGCAGAAATATGGCAGTTTTCAATAAACTTGCTAGTTAAATCTCCTTTGCAGCTTACCTCGCTGCCAATTATTCCTCTCCGCAAAATGATATTTCCCTCTGCGTTCAGTTTGGCTGATGCAACCGTGCCATATATTTCAATATCCCCGCTTGCTTCCACTACAAATTGGGGAAAAACCGTACCGCTGATTACCACATTACCATCAACTTTTATATTGCCAATGGAGTTGTCCACGTCTCCTGGAACGGAAAAGGTCTTGCTAACATGAATCATTCTGCCGTCATATTCTACATGACCGTCTATTAGTGCATAAATAGCAGTGCCATCCGGACTGAGTTCCGTATTTTTGCCCGATAACGAAGGGACCGCCTTACCTTTAAGAGGAAGGAGCTTTTTGCCTGTCACCGTCATTCCTTCGACGCCATCCGTCGGATGTTCTATGACACATAAAACTTGCCCTTTTTTCACATTTTCGACCATATCAAGAGCGCGATAATCAACCGTGCCATCCGGATTTATTTTAGGCTTCGGATCTACGCTGACCCTAACCTTAAATGCATAGCTCCCATTTGCCCCGTTTTCAGACATAATGCCTTGAGCGATTTTAATATCCTGGTTATAGATCGGGTTTTCCGCTAACTCTTTCAACTTGGCCGTATCCACGCCATAGGTAATTTTACGGCTCGCAATGGCAGTCTCCAACATCGCCAGTGTCGGAGGAGCCCCGCCGTTCATGGGCGGATCGATGTATAAGCAGGCGTCCATTCGGTCAGATGATATTGATACATGTATGACTGCGTCAACAGGAGGAGGGAGGGGTGTTTCCTCCGTGGGAATAACCGGTATATTTTCCGTCTTATCAGGGCCTTTTGATGAAAAATCCATGGTAAATCCTCGCCTTCTTTTGAATCTGTTATTATTAATCGACTTTCGGTGCAGAAATTACCAAACAAACACTGGAAAGATCAGTTGATACTATGGCAAGCTATTTGCTTTTCTTGCTACGGTTGCGGATAAAAACCGTTTTTACCGGGATGCCGTCTTGGGTTCGGCAGAACCAAGATCGTTATTTTATTGATTTATCCACCTTTCTTGCGGGGTTTTCTGATAAGCAGGTTAAGTTATATATCGGCAATTTATCATAAATGTTTTGTTTCTGCGGTTCTGTTTTGTTTTTGATTACCACTGCAGTCCGTCGGATTCGGAGAGCCATCTTGCTCCCTGCTTTTATTTTATTTTCAGTGTTCGCAGGTACGCCTTCACCTCATCATCGATGCGGTAGCTCTCGATGGCTTTTTGGATGGTCTTGTTATGGGTCCACTTTTCCAAGCGGTGTTCCTCTACAAACGGCACGGCGGCATCATACTGCTTGGCCAGAGCGGTGGCGAAATACCAGGCGATCATCATATTGACGTAATATTCCTCCGAGCGTATGCCCGCCACCAACTCCAGTATCTTCGGCTGAAACCCTTCATTCAGATAAAAGCCCAACAGCATGCCGATACCGAAACGTACCGTATAAGTCCGATCCGACTGCAGCCAGACTTTTATTTTTGGGTAGAGCTCCGGCAGGTGCCTTTTAAATACCTTGGGGGAAATCAGATCGCAAGTAGCCCAGTTGTCGATGTAGGGCAGAAATGCTTCCACCGCGGCTATGGCAGCGTCGTAGTCTTTGATGGTTTCGATCAGGAAGCCGTGCAGGTTGTTTTCTTCATAATACAAGTGCGGCAGTATTTGCATAAACTCCAGGGACTCCGGCGTTTTGGCAAATTCGCGGGCAAATTTGCGCAGCTCCGGCGTGCGGACACCGATAACCGTTTCCGGATTTACAGTCGGTATGAGTTTACAGTTAAAATCTTTGTATTTCAGATCCTGTAGTTCAAGCAGCCGGGCTTGGACCATTGCCGATACGTTGCTCATCATTTTCCCTTCCTTGCCTGATAATTTTGCATAAAGTTGTGCGGAGCTTAAACCATGTTTGGAAATTCAAGTCGGTTTTGACAAAATGCGTACATAAAAAATCAATAA
>DATMYB010000637.1:0-9846 GCA_035561215.1 Syntrophomonas sp.
GTTTTATGGATATGTTTTCTATATTGGCAAAAAAATATAAAAACGGTGTACGCCGCCACTTCGTACAACTTTCCTAATTCTGTTCTTTAGAAGAGGTTCATTCTTCATAATGACCCCAGCAAGCAATTATCAATAAGTTCTGGTTAACGTCACCGACGTAGACAAGTCTATGTTCATGATTTATTCTACGGCTCCATGCTTTTCTGCCCTTTAAAGGTTCTGGCTTTCCAATTCCTCTGGAAAAACCATTCCTTTGGATATCTCGAATCAATTCATTTATTTTTTTGACAATACGCTTGTCTACTGCCTGCCATTCTATATATTGCGCCCAGGCGGTAGATGAAAAAACTATATTCATAATTTTTCTAATTCTTTCAGTTCATCAAGGCTTTTAGTTACAAAGCTGCCCCGTTCCAATTCGCCTATAGACTTATCGATCATAACTAGATATTCAGCATTTCTTGCTGCTTTCAAAATAGCGTTGTACTCGCTCTCGGAAATGACCACCACGTTTTGATTATCTTTCCTGGTTACAATAATAGTTTCCTTTTCCTTCGTTACCTTATCGCAATATGCTTTGAAATTGTCACGCATTTCCGTCGCCTTTATAGCTATCATCTTTAAAATCCTCCTGATTTTTCGTACGGAATATAGTGCTATATTACGTACGTTTATTATGCTCTTCTATTCTATGCAAGTCAAGATAAGATGATACTGGTGGAACTACCAGGGTAAATGTTAGCAGAGTTGCCATAGACGATTGATGGCTAAAATTTAGCAGCCAGCAAGAATCATATAAAGCTCAGGCACCTAGTGGTCTGTAACACCTAAAAATTTGGTTCCCGCCGGCCAAATTTCCGCAGGGCTGCGTTGTCGTCAGTCGCAATACGTCCAGTATTACTCCCTCCTCCGCCTTGCCCTGCGAAAATTTTTCTCGGCGGATAACCTAAACTTTTAGATGTTACAGACCACTAGCTGTTGCAAAACTATGGGAAAGTTATACGTGAAGGATGAAAGATATTTTTCACCACAATTTGTGCCAGCGGTTCAGCAGAGGAAGGTTTTATTTGAGGCTAATGCAGGGCAGTTCGATGCTTTCTCATCGTGACAAGGGAGGGAAGCTACTCCTCTATATCCGCATCAATAATTCTGACGTCGTCCAGGAATTCAGATATGGTCATATTGAGGCCCCTTGAAATCCTCATCAAAGTTGCTATTTTGGGATTTTGGCTCCTGCCCTTCAGAATGCCATCGACGGTTGATTGGGTCAGTCCAGAGAGAACGGCCAATTTATTGATACTGATGCCCTGCTCTTTGCAGAGTTCAGCGATTCTTTGCGCGATTGCTTCTCCCAAATCCATCACTTCACCTCATAAACTAACGATATATCGTTAGACATATCTTACCAAAACTTTTTATGTTTTAATTAACCATGTGACGTTGACCGTGAGGAAAAGTGGAAGTATACTTTCTGTAACGCCGCGTGGTTAATAGTGGGAGAGGTGGGGAAATATGAGCAAGGCTATAAAGAAGCACCGCCTGCGCAAGGGTTGGAGCCAGAGCCGGCTGGCCCGGGAGTCGGGGGTGTCGCAGACATACATATCTGATCTGGAGGCAGGGAAGTGGACGCCGAATATATCGGTCCTGCGAAAGCTGGCTGCGGCCCTGGGGGTCCCGGTTTCGGCTCTCTTGGATGAGGAAGTTGAGGGGGGTGAGGAAGATCAATTACCGGTCAATAGTGGAAGGATTGAAATCCAGGTTTGTTAATGAGGATGAAACTGCCGAATTAGGGGAGTGTGAGAAACAAGCGTTAACGCTTGATGAGCTTTCCGACACCCTGGAACAGCTCGATTTTCAGATACGCTTTTTGTCCGGATTGGTTTTCCGGCTGGCGCAGGAATCCGGCAGTACTGAGAATAGCGATATCCGCATCCTGCGCAACCTGAATGAGGTAGGGGAATATATGTACAAGAACGAAGGCGATATGGTGATGCTGACTTCGCCGGAGCATATGCCGGTGGTCTTCAAGCGCAAGGATATGGGATGGCTGAAGGATTCGTACGAATTTGCCAACTGGCTGATGGTGAACTGGAGGCCCGAATCGCTGGTGATTGCCGTCACCTGATAAAAGGCATATAAGTCAACTCTTCTGGCAATTTCAGGTTGATTTTTACAGTTGTCTGTGCATGGAATAGAACGAGAGGATTTCGATTCTGCAAAATCGAAATCCCCTTTAGCCATCAGGAACATCGACGAATCCTGGTGCATGCGATATTATATGTTTTGGTGTTTAGGAGCGCTTAGCTCCTATTTTTGTTGAGTTGAGCAATAAGTACTAATAAAAGATCTACAAATTGCAATAATGATTACAGTCATTGAACACCCTCGCTATTCAGGGAAGTATACAGGAATATTCGGCGGTGTTCCTTTTTGCTTATAGCATTCTATTTCCTGGTTAGGGCTAGTTGAAAAGCGTATTTTGGTAATCTTCCGGAGGCCAAAAGACGCCTAATATTATAAATGTCTTGAAAACGTGGTGAGTGCCAACAATGAAGTAGGTGTCTCGGCTGGGTGAGAGCATGGTATTTAACCATTTATCCTTAATCTTATTGAGGGTTCCTTTTTCCCCGTATTTCCTCCGCCAACTCCGAAAGGCCTGGTGAATTTCCCAATCTATTATGGTGATATCATGCCCGGTACAGGTTGGTTCGTTGCAGCGAAAACGATAATGAAATGAGTATGGAGTTTTTTCTAGAGGCTTCTTTTCTATATCAAACAACGAGTCCTGAATCAATCTTTGTTTTTCTTCTTCCGTCCAATCGGAGGCTTCTTTCTCCCAATAGAAATCGGTGACAGCCAGTGGTTTAAAGATGCCTAAAGAAATATTGCCATCTCTCTTTTGGGATAATTCACACAATGAGTTTGCGGCTAAAGGTAAGAGAAGAGATTTGGCTTCATTCCACTGGTTCTTTCCTTTTAAAGGGGGACGAATCACTTTGATAGAGTCCATTTTTGGATTGAAGCTTTCTATTCTGTTGTCGCCTACGGCTTTTGTAACATATACCTCAATCCATGAATATTTGGGGTATTGTTGGTCGTCTTTAAGATACCTATAGCTAATCGGGAATAGACGAATCCATTTACCTTCCTCAGTTACCCCGACCGTACAAACGGTCTCTGTGTAGTTCTTACTGGGAACTGGATAAGTTTTTACTAATATTAAGACTCGCTTTTTCTCATGGCCAAAGTTCATAAATGATTGATCGCCATCCCCCGGTTAACGTATAAATACTCCGCGATGATATTACGGTGGCATTGAGTGGGGAGCTTTTCAAAACACATCAGGCAGGCAGGATCATTGTCGGCGGTTTTGAGAAGTGTTTCAACATGTTCTGGATGTTGTGCTAGATATGCCCTGTATCGTTCCAACAAACGTTCCAGGTCGCCGTCTTTTTTATATTCATCCCTGAACTCTTTGGGGTTGCCTAACTGAATTAGATGACTGTAAGAAATACCATTTTGATTTAAAAGTTCGGATAATGCGGTCTTCGAAAACCCCTTTTTCCTACTAGCAGGATTTTCTCTGACATCTATAACGATGGAAATATCAGCTCTCTTGAGTACATTCAGAAATTCATCAGGAGTTTTGCCTTCATAGCCTATCGTGTATATTTTTTCCATACTTTCCACCTTCTCATATAGAATAGCACAATTTTGAGCTTAGATGTTCACAATAATTATATCGATATATGCGGAAAAACTTAATTATTTAACTTATAGGATTAAGTTAAGGGGGGAGAGGAAGAACAATTACCGGTCAATAATAGAAGGATTGAAGTCCAGGTTTGTTAATGATGATGGAACTGCCGAAATAGGGGAGTGTGAGAAGCAAACCTTGACCCTCAATGAGCTTTCCGACACCCTGGAACAGCTCGACTTTCAGATACGATTTCTGTCCGGTCTGGTTTACCGGCTGGCGCAGGAATCCGGCATTGCTGAAAATAGCAGCATCCGCATCCTGCGCAGCGTTAAGGAGGTCGCGGATTACATGTATAAAAACGAGGGCGACATGGTGATGTTGACCTCGCCGGAGCATATGCCGATGATCTTCAAAAGCAGGGATATGGGGTGGTTGAAGGATTCGCATGAATTTGCCAACTGGCTGATGGTGAACTGGAGGCCTGAATCGCTGGTGATTGCCGTTTCATGATAAATGGCGATGTAAGTCCCTTTTCCCGGGGCTGCCAGGAGTTGAAGGCTGCTGTTAAGATGACCCAAGAATTAAGCAGAATCTCACTGGTAAATGGTTAGAACTTGCAACGAATTGAATAAAGCATAATAAGAGAGGCTGGAGCGGCCTCTCTTTGTTTACAGGATGGACAACAAACTGTCCCTCTGGAGTGAGCGCTTTCTTCTGCTTCAGCGGATAAACAATTATAATTGATCATGTTAAGATCAGCTAAAGGATGAAGATGCGGATGAATATTCTGGCTATGGAACAGGTCAGTAAGACTTTTGGGGAAAAGACGCTGCTGCGTGAGGTAAGCTTCAGTATGGAAGAAGGAGAGAAAATTGGCCTGCTGGGCTTGAACGGCTCCGGCAAGTCGACTTTTTTAAAACTGGCCGCCGGGCGGGATGAACCTGACCGGGGGAGTATTATTTGGAACAAAAATCTGCGCATTCATTATCTTGCCCAAGAACCCTTCTTCGAACCGGAGGCCACGGTTTTAAATACGGTGCTCTGTGGTGATGCGCCGGGAATGACAGCCTGGCAGCGCTATCATGTGCTGCTGGCACGCATTGACCGGGAGGGTGAAAACGAGTCCCTGCACCAGGAACTGATGCAAGTGAATCAAGAAATGGAGGCCCTTGATGCCTGGTCTCTGGAGAGCGATGCCAAAGGTATGCTGAACCGCCTGGGAATTCAGGATTGGGCCGGGATCATGGGGCGGCTCTCGGGCGGACAGCGAAAGCGGGTGGCCCTGGCGACCGCCTTAATGAACTGCGCTGATCTGTTGATTCTGGATGAGCCAACCAACCATTTGGACAATCAGGCCATTGACTGGCTGGAAGAATATTTGCTGCGCTTCAACGGAGCCCTGTTGATGGTGACCCATGATCGCTATTTCCTGGAGCGGGTAAGCCAACGCATTATTGAGCTGGATAAGGCCGGGCTGTATTCTTATCCGGGCAATTACAGCACTTACCTGGAGCGCAAATTGGAGCGCGAAGCCATGGAAGCATCGTCTGCGGAAAAAAAACAAGCTCTCTTGCGCAAAGAACTGGCCTGGATAAAAAAAGGCGCCAAGGCGCGCAGCACCAAGCAAAAAGCGCGCATTCAGCGCTTTGAAAAACTGCAGCAAGAGCCAGCTCACATAAAAAACGACAAACTGCAGATATCCCAGTCGGCCGGCCGCTTGGGGAAGAAGACCATTATCCTGGAGGATGTCACCCATGGCTATGATGGAGAAACATTGATCGCTAATTATTCCTGTATTCTGGAGCGGGATGAACGACTGGGCCTGGTGGGCGCCAATGGGATCGGCAAAACTACGCTGCTGCGTATCATGAGTGGTGAAATAGCCCCCCGGCAGGGCCAGGTGGATATTGGCAGCACCGTTAAAACCGGTTATTTCCCACAGCAGAGCACCGGCCTTCCAGAGGACATGAGAGTTATCGATTACATTCGTGAGGCCGGGGAATACCTCAAAGCCGGGAAAAAAGTGCTCAGCGCTTCTCAGATGCTGGAGACCTTTCTTTTTTCAACGGCGGCTCAATGGACTACCCTGCAAAAGCTTTCCGGCGGGGAAAAAAGAAGGCTTCACCTGCTGAGAATATTAATGGAAGCGCCCAATGTTCTCCTGTTGGATGAACCGGGCAATGATCTGGACATAGAGACTTTGAACATATTGGAAGATTACCTGGATGATTTCCCCGGGGCGGTGGTGGTTGTTTCACATGATCGCTACTTTTTGGATAGAATCTGTGATAAAATATTGGCCTTTGAAGGGCGGGGGAGGCTAAGCGAGTACCCGGGGAATTACTCTGATTATTTGCGCTATTCCGCCACCCGTCCGAATAATGAACTAGATAAGAATATGCGGCCAGTCAGGGACAAAACAGCCCAACACAATGAAAAGAACAAGACCAAATCGCTGAAATTTACCTTTAAAGAGCAAAGAGAATTTGAAGAGCTTGATGGCCAAATAGCCGCTATGGAAGGTCGATTAGCAGACTGCAACCGTCAGATAGAGCAGGCCGCCAGCGACTATCAACAGCTGGAGAAACTGCTGGCAACGCGGCAGGAGATCGAGCAGCAGTTGGATGATTTATTGGAGCGTTGGGCTTATCTCACCGAACTGGCCGAAGCCATTGAACAGCAGAAGAAGATTGATAATAATTGATCGGCGCGAAAAAACCTGGTCGGGGAATCGTTTCTAACGTGGACCGAGTGCTGAAAATTGGACGGGTAGGAGCGGGCTGTGGCTGAATGAATAGCCGCGCATAATTTGCATTATCTATAATTAGGAGGGGCTTGAGCCGCGTCTCTTTTAAAAGGCATGTAAGTCAACTTCTCTGGTAATTTCAGGTTGATTTTTTCAATCATCTGTGCATAGAATAGATCGAGAGGATTTCGATCGGCTAAATCGAAATCCTCTCTAGCCATCAAAGCATTCAACAATTTCTGGTGCGATCTACGTGGTATGTTTATTTCAACTTATAGGAGCTGTTTAACTCCTAGTTTTGTTGAGTTAAATTAATGCAATTAAGAGGAATAATACGGTGGGATTTGGAGCGTGGAAATTATTGCCATTAACTTGCATGTGCTGTAATAATACTCAACAGACCTTATGGAGGTGAACCCATTGAACCCAACTGAACGTATACGAGAACATATGCCTGAGCTTCGTGATACCTATAAGGTGGCCAGAATTGGAGTGTTTGGCTCGTATGCCAGGGGAAGTGCAACCGAGTCCAGTGATGTGGATGTTGCTGTTGAGTTCAGCGAACGGGTTGATCTTTTTCATTTTATCGGTTTGCAAGAATACTTATCTGAGATTCTGGAAATCAAGGTTGATCTGGTAACATTTAAAGGACTAAAACCACTGGTAAAGGAACGAGTTCTTAAAGAGGTATTGTACGTATGACCCGGGATACGAAACAATATCTTAGTGATATAGCGGCTTCAATTGAAAAGATTCAGCTATTCACCGAAGGTTTAACTTTTGAAGGTTTTGCTGCCAATTATATGGCTGTTGATGCGGTATTGTTCAATTTTTAAGTTATTGGTGAAGCCGCGAGCCATATCCCAGTGGAAACGCAAGCGTTATATCCAGTTGTGCCATGGGGTAAGATGAAAGCCATGCGAAATATCATAGCGCATGCCTATTTCCATATTGATTTGGAAATTATCTGGGATACTTGTGCTTCATTGAATACCCTGGCAATAACAATTAGTCGTATTATTGAGGCGTTATAGTTAGGATTATTAGGATGTCGGATTTTATAAGACAATAATCTCAAATACATCCCCGCCAATGTAAGGCGGGTTTTACTTTGCCAGTCAATAGTGAAAGGGTTTAAGTCCAGGTTTCTTAATGAAGACGAACCGACTGAAACAGGGGAGTATATGTACAAGAACGAAGGTGATATGATGATGGCCCTGCATATATTAATTCCTTTTTTAATCCTGCAGTCAATTCTGTATTCATTAGTTGCGGCCCCCTCATTGTCTGCCTTACAATAACTGGAACTACATCCCCTGGTTATCGGTTATTTAGTTTCAGGGGGCTGAGCCGGAAACTCAACTGGCACGCCTATATCCCAAATTCTGTAATTATCTTCTGCAGTAAATACAAATTCGCTATCTGGGTGATCAGGAATAGTTACTTTTAAATAGGATATGTTTAATTGAAGACCTGGAGCGGGATGTTTGCCCGGTTTGCGGATGGAAGCATGGATCAAATGAAATACCTTATCGTCTGCCGATTCATACCGTACTAAAAGGCAGGTACCTCATCGGCAAAATATTAGGTTTGGGCGGTTTTGGAATTACCTATCTTGCTTTAGACCTTACACTTAATACCCGAATGGCCATAAAGGAATACTTTCCCCACAATGTTGCGGCCAGGGCGCCTGGGGAACTGGATGTATCGGTTTTTGAATCAGAAGAGTTCAGTGATGCTTTTCAGTTTGGGTTAAACCGGTTTCTTGACGAGGCACGTGCTATATCAACATTTTCTGATAATCCGGGTATTGTCAATGTTCATGATTTCTTTAAAGAAAATAAAACAGCATACATGGTGATGAACTATCTCGAAGGTCAAACCCTTAAGCAATACCTTAAAGACGAGGGAGGAAACATCCCATATATCAGGGCTGTATCCTTTATATGGCAGTTGCTGGATGCTCTTTCGGTTGTGCATAAAACCGGATTACTGCATAGGGATATCAGCCCCGACAACATATACCTTACCAACGACGGGATTATTAAGTTGTTGGACTTTGGTGCTGCGCGGTATGCAATAGGGGAGCACAGTAAAAGCTTGTCAATTGTTCTCAAAGATGGTTACGCTCCTGAGGAACAATACCGGACCCGTGGTAAACAAGGCCCCTGGACGGATATATACGCGTTGGCCGCTACTTTCTACAGTTGCATTACTGGGCAGGTCGTGCCATCTGCTCTGGACCGCATGCATGAGGACTTATTAATACGTCCTGCGGAAATAGTGGAAACACTCCCGGCTGAATTAGAGGCAGTGCTCTTGAAGGCTTTGGCAGTTAAAGGCGAAGACAGATATCAGAGTATAGATGATTTCCGTAAGGCGCTGCAAGATGTATGGGCGAAAAATGATGTTCCAGCCCAAGAGACAACTCCATCGCCCAGTTTTTTGAGCAGTAATACCGCGAAAGCAGTCAGCATAGAGCTGGATGAGAACATCCCCCAGCGGTCAATGCCGAAACAAGATTATAAAAAGCGAACTTATCGACCCTGGCTTTTGATTGCCGGGGTAATTATTTTGTTTTTGTCAGGCTTAACCATATATAAACATAATCCCAGTACATCCAATTCAAATAGTGTTAGCGCGCAGCCACAAAATATAACAGTTGCCAACCGGGAAGCTTTATCGCCAGTAGGCAATAATCAGCTGTCCTCAATACAGAATCCTCAAAATCCACCTGAAGATCCTGGTAAAAAAGAAGAAAAGCCTCCCGATGCCGACAAAGCCCCTGAGCAACCGGCAGAACCACCTGCCCAGGCCGACGAAGGAGAAAAACAAACACCATCCGATACGGCGTCAAAGAACGATACTCCCAAAAATATTTCGGCAGATTTATCAGGTGCGATGTTCGATAGGGAGAAGCTCAAAAGTGAGGTCGCGGATTTAAAATGGCAGGTGGATCAAGCTGAGGAAAGAGTCCAAAAGACATACGATATGTTAATAGCAGTACAAGCCGGTCACCAACACTTGTATCCAACGTCATTCTATGAATCGGATTACAAAGACGCCTGTATCATGCGAAATAACCTTAAGGCCAAACTTGACGAAAAGGAGAAAGCCTTAGAAGAGTTAAACATTCTATTAGGATATTAAGAATGCTCATCAACCGAATGGGGGATTCGAGGTGTTCCCTCAGGCTATACATTTTAACACAGAAGTTTCGATAAATATTCTCTCCTATACTAACTTCCGACCACTCATAAATTAAAACAGTAGTGATATTGGAGCACCCCTAGAGTAGAAATCAGAAAAATATCCAGATCTGGTTTGAAGACCCGGATAGTATATTCATAAGACATTGATGTGCTGTCACATTGAGCGATTACTATGTTGTTGCCGTCAA
>DATMYB010000638.1:0-5238 GCA_035561215.1 Syntrophomonas sp.
ATATAAAACATATCTGATTACTTTGTTTAACGCAGGGAAAGGGATTGGCAGATGACATTAAAAGAAATTGCGGCACAGGCGGGCGTGTCTATTTCCACCGTTTCACGGATCATAAATTCCCCCGACGACAGCTTTGCCCGAAAAGAGGTGCGGGATAAGGTTTGGGCAATCATTAGGGAAACGGGTTATGTTCCCAACCAAAGCGCGCGGGAACTCAAACTGAAACATAAACGTCCCGCCTCCCAGCCTTCCTGTACTTTGACCTGCATTTTGGGCAGAACCAAAACCATGGACGATAATCCGTTTTTTGCACAGGTGGCGCGAGCGGCGGAACAGCATGCTTTAAACCTGGACTGTTGCGTATCGCAATCCTACTCGATCTTCGATCTTCATGACGGTAATCCGCTCTCCCGCATAAAGGTTCCGAAAACCGACGGCGCGATTGTGCTGGGGCGGTTCAATGTCCAGGCAATGAGTTTTATCGAAAAACATTACAGAAATACCGTATATGTAGGACGCAATGTGTTGGGCTGCAATTGGGATCAGGTCGTCTGCGACGGATATGAAGCCACCAAAATCGCACTGGAATATCTCATTTCTTTAGGGCACAAGAGAATCGGATATATTGGAGAATCTACCAATGAGATCCGCTATCAGGCTTTTCTGGATATGATCAGCAAGCACGGTCTTGATCATGATGCAAATTTAATCTGCCGGTGCCCCCAGAACAGTGCCGGCGGATATCAGGGAGCGGAGCAGCTGATTAAAAAGGCAATCCCCCTGCCCACAGCTGTTTTTTGCGCCACCGACATTTCGGCCATTGCCGCCATCCGCAGGTTCAGCGAGGAAGGTATCAAAATCCCCCAGCAGCTTTCTGTAATCAGCATGGATAACATTGAGCTCTCCGCTTATGTATCCCCCATGCTGACCACAGTGGGGATGCCCATTTTAGAGCTTGGGAGCATAGCGGTGCAAACGCTTGTTGATAGAATCAACAAGCGTCATCGGTTGCCCATGAAAATCTTTTTGCCAAACAAGCTGATGATTCGAGAGAGTGTCGCGAAATGTCCCGTATAGCTTTTAAAAAATAGCAACCTTTTGGCTTGGCAAAAGAGCCTGATACGCAGGCAACCCCCGACAAAACGGAGTGACGGAAAGCCCTGTACTGCGGGCCGGTTCGTGATTTACAGCCAGAGTATACGAACCTTTTATGACGACTTTTCTGCCGCGATATTATATCCAAACCAGATTGTCGTTTTTCAATGACGAATTTTCCACCAGTAACACCTGCCGGTCATTATAAAGGTACAGGCGATAAATCAAAACACTAACCTTTTCTCCCACTGTAAGCAACTCATCCTCAAGGGAACGATAGGCGAAAATTTTTGCATCGCAGTTACAAACCCGCACATGAAGTTCAAGATTGTGCCCGCGGAAAAAAACATCTTCAATTATACCTTGCTCTGAAGCATGAGGATAAATTACCTTATCCGCTTTTGAAACACTGACGAATTCGGGACGGATTACCGCCCTGTCATAGTTCTCATTCGCTTCAAAACCATGCAGTTTTCCATAATTCTCAATGGTCAAGGATTCGCCGATAAACCGGGCGGCAAAAGGGGTAGCCGGATTCTTGTAGATTTCGACCGGCGTTCCGATTTGCTCTATCCGGCCAAGGTTGGTAACGACGATTTCATCCGCAACCTCTACCGCCTCATCCTGGTCATGGGTGACAAATATACTGGTAATACCAACCTTGCTGATGGTTTCACGCAGCCAGGTGCGCAGTTCCTTGCGAACTTTCGCGTCAATCGCAGCGAAAGGCTCGTCAAGAAGCAGCAGTTGGGGGTTGGGGGCCAGCGCCCGGGCAAAAGCAACCCGTTGTTTCTGTCCGCCGGAAAGCTGGTGAGGGCGGCGTTTTTCCAGGCCTTCAAGCTGGGTTAGCCGGAGCAGTTCGTTTACCCGGTGACGTATATATTCATCATTCCTTTTTTGCACCTCAAGGCCGAAGGCAATGTTTTGAAACACAGTCATATAACGAAATAGAGCGTAATTTTGAAATACAAAACCAATTCCACGGCGGCTGGCCGGAATGTCGTTGACACGCTCGCCGTTCACGAAAATATCTCCGGAATCGGGCGTCTCCAGTCCGGCGATCATACGCAGTATAGTTGTTTTCCCACTGCCGGAGGGGCCAAGCAGTCCGATCAGTTTCCCTTTTTCAATGGAAAAATTAACGTCGTCCGCCGCCTGATAATTTCCAAATTTTTTATTAATGTTTTTCAGTTCTACATACATGACATCATACCTCTTGACTCTTTACGCGTCGCTCTACAATAAAACGCAGGATGAGAATAATCACCGCGAAGACCACCAATATGGAGGAAACGGCAAATGCAGATGTGAGTTTAAATTCATTAAAGAGGATCTCCACGTGCAACGGCAGGGTGTTGGTTTTTCCCCTTAGATGACCGGATACCACCGACACCGCCCCAAATTCGCCCATGGCCCGGGCGGTACACAGGATCACGCCATAGAGCAGCCCCCATTTGATATGAGGGAAGGTAACCTTGCGAAAAATCCGGAACCCCTTGGCTCCCATCAACGCCGCGGCTTCCTCCTCATCGCTGCCTTGAGACTGCATCAGCGGGATCAATTCCCGGGAAACAAACGGAAAGGTGACAAACATTGTGGCAAGCACAATTCCGGGTACGGCAAAGACAATTTTGATGTCCCACGCTTCCAGCAACGGATAAGCCCAGCCGATCCGGCCGAATACGAGAATAAATACCAACCCCGCGATAATGGGTGAGATTGAAAAGGGAATGTCGATCAAAGTAGTCAGCGCCTGTTTTCCCCGAAAGCTGAATTTGGTGATTGCCCAGGCTGCAAATATTCCGAAGGCGGTATTGATCACCACCGTTATCGACGTTGCCAGCATGGTAAGATGCATGGCCTTGACCGCGTAGTCATCCGTAATGGACGCCGCAAAGGTACCCCATCCCTGACGAAGCGCGTAAACCAATACGGTAGCAAGCGGCAGAATCAGCATAAGGATAATAAAGGCCGCGCCCAGCAGGATGAGCACAATCGGAACAATTTTTTGTTTCACGCTTATACTCCCCCTGCAATTCTGTTGACTCTAGCCTGAAGTACATTGATGCCAAACAATATGACGAACGCGAAGATAACCATAACCAGCGCGATTGAGGTGGCGGCGGCATAGTTAAACTGCTCCAGCTTGTTCATGATAATCAAAGGTGTTATTTGCGTTTCATAAGGAATATTCCCCGCAATAAACACCACGCTGCCGTATTCGCCGATGGCCCGCGCGAAGGCCAGACCGAATCCGGTCAGAGCGGCGGGCAAAATTTCAGGTAAAATCACCTTGAAAAATGTACGGAAGCGACTGGCGCCCAGCGCCGCCGCAGCCTCCTCGAACTGAGGATCAAGTTTTTCCAGCACAGGCTGGATGGAACGCACTACAAAGGGAATGCCGATGAAAATCATGGCGATGGTGATACCGATGGTGGTATAGGAGATTTTTATATTAATTTCTGCAAACAACCTGCCAATCCATCCTTTGTCAGAATACAGCGTGGTGAGCGCAATGCCCGCAACCGCAGTGGGCAGCGCGAACGGCAATTCAATCAGGCCATCCATCATGCGTCTGAAAGGAAATTCGTAGCGCGTTAAAACCCATGCGAGAAGAACGCCGAAGAAAACATTGACAACGGCGGCTATCGCCGCGCAGGAAAAGCTGACTTTATAAGTGGCAACCGTCTGCTTATCCGTGATGATCCGCCAGAAGTCGGAAAAGGTTGAATCTGATAGCGTAAGGAGCACAGAACACAAGGGGATGATCACAATCAGGCTGAGCATCGTAATCGTAATTCCCATAGAGAGACCAAACCCAGGAATTACAATATTTCTGCGCTTTAATTTCATTATTTTGCTTTTCAGACCGGTCATATGTCAATCCCCCTATGATCTGTGAACGTAATCCTACTTCTTGCTGTAAATTTGGTCGAAAATTGTCCCATCCGCGAAGAATTTTTCTGTCGCGGCTTGCCATCCTCCGAAATCGTCATCAATATTGACCAAAGCCACGTCAAGATCAAACACATCGCTGAATTCCTTCAGTATGTCCGGATCGGAGGGGCGATAGTAATTCTGGCCTTCAAGGCGCTGCGCCTCTTTGGAATAAAGGTATTCAAGATATGCCTTCGCCACCTCTTCCGTACCATGTTTTTTGACGTTTGCGTCAACAACCGCAACCGAAGGCTGAGCCAAAATACTCAGGCTGGGAGTAACGATTTCAAATTTACCCGGATGCTCTTTTATGGAGAGAAAAGCTTCGTTTTCCCACGCAAGCAGTACGTCGCCCTGCCCGTTTTCAACGAAGGTGGTGGTTGAACCGCGGGCGCCGGAATCCAATACGGTCACATTGGCGTAAAGCGATTTCAGGAATTCTTTATCTTTTGCTTCGTCTCCGCCGTAGAGCTTATCCGCAAAGGCCCAGGCCGCCAGAAAATTCCAGCGGGCGCCGCCGGAGCTCTTGGGATCCGGCGTGATAATTTCAACCCCCGGTTTAACAATATCAGACCAATCCTTTATGTTCTTCGGATTTCCCTCGCGCACCAGGAAAACAATGGTCGAGGTATAAGGAGCGCTGTTTTTGGGAAATTCATTCACCCAGCCTTCGTTAATCAGGCCGCCTTTACGCAGTTCATCAATATCGCCCTCAAGGGCCAGCGTCACCACATCGGCCTCGTTGCCTTCCAATACTGAGCGGGCCTGCTTGCCTGAACCGCCGTGGGATTGAGTAATTTCGACCTTCTGGCCCTTTTCTTTCTCCCAATAATCCTGGAAAAGCTTGTTATAACTCTCGTAGAACTCACGGGTAGGATCATAGGAAACATTTGTGATGGCCACGACTTTATCCGTTGCACCGGACGTCTTTGTGGCCGGGGTGTCTTTGTCGGCGCAACCGGCCAACAGGCTGAGTGTCGTCACAAGGGTTAGCGTTAATGTGAGCAGTTTTTTGACAAATGAAAACTTAAGCTTCATATTACGTTCCTCATTTCTTTATTATTTATTGGTTTATTGGTTATGCAGTCTGAAGACGATGAACGGCGCGCCAACTGCGCATGATAAATCTTCAACATCGAAAACGAATCGAAATTCGAAGATCCGATTCAATCCATAGCTGGGTCTTGTTGATGAATGGTTTCAAGA
>DATMYB010000639.1:0-2640 GCA_035561215.1 Syntrophomonas sp.
TTATAGTGGCGGAAGCGGCCGGATTTTGTGCCGGCGTCAGAAGAGCCTTTCAAATTAGCGAAGAAGCCGCCGCTTCTGCAGGTAAATGGTTTACTCTGGGGCCGCTGGTGCATAATAAGGCTGTAGTAGATTATTTTAGCCAAAAAGGCGTGGCGCCGGTGGAAGAAGTAAAAGATCTTACCGGCGACGGTGTCGTCATCAGATCCCATGGAGTAAGCCCGCAAACGATGGCAGAAATAGAGCAGCGGGGTTTATTGATCCGGGACGCAACCTGCCCCCTGGTTAAAAAGGTTCATGAGGCCGTCGGGCTGTTGCAGAGGGAATATTATGATATCATAATATTTGGGGATATTCATCATCCTGAAGTTCAGGGTATAATGGGATGGTGCCAATATAAAGCCCAGGTGATTACCAGCATTGCTGAAGTGCCGAGCCAGAAACGATTTACCAAATTGGGGGTTATTTCGCAAACGACCCGTAATGAAGGTGAATTTATGGCGCTGGTAGGGCAACTCTTACCGAGAGCACAAGAAATTCGTGTATTTAATACCATCTGTTCCGCCACCAGGAAAAGACAGGAGGCGGCCAGGCGGTTAAGCGCCGAAGTCGATTGTATGCTGGTAATTGGAGATAGAAACAGTTCCAACACCAAAACCTTGGCACAGGAGTGTCAGAACACCGGAGTCGCCACCTATATCATTGAATCCGCGGTGGATTTGGATCCAAGCTGGTTCAAGGCAAGCGATAAAATCGGTGTTTCAGCGGGAGCTTCTACTCCGGATTGGATAATTAAGGAGGTATTAGATAGGATGACGCAGTTTGATGACGATGCTCCCCAGGAGCAAATGCAGGAAAACAAGATGGAGACCAATGTACCCCAGGAAAATGAGCCCGGTGGTGAAGAAAACTTCGCCAGAATGGAAGCGGAAATGGCTGATATTGTCACTCCCAGCCGTGGTGACATCATCAAAGGCATTGTGGTAGAGGTGCATGACGATGATGTAATGGTGGATGTCGGCGGCAAATCCGAAGGAATCATCCCTTTAAGAGAAATGTCGGTTAAAGAGGCGAGTTCGGCCAAGCAATTGGCCACCGTCGGCGAAGAGATTGAAGTACTGGTGCTGAAATGGGACGATGACGGCACCATCCTGCTGTCCAAGAAGAAAGTCGACTCCAAAAGAGCCATCGATAAACTGGAGGAAACCTTTAACGAGGGCGGTCTGGTCGAAGGTACGATCATATCCAGCGTAAAAGGCGGTTTACTGGTTGATGTGGGCGTGGTGGCTTTCCTGCCTGCTTCGCATGTAGACGACGGATATGTCAAAAATCTCGATGAATATATCGACAAAACCTATACTTTTAAAATCATAGAATTCAATCGTAATAAAAAACGGGGTTCACAAATCGTTCTATCCCGCAAAGAACTGGTTGAAGCTGAAAAAGCCAAGCTCCGGGATGAATTCTGGGCAAACATTGCGGAAGGTCAGGTCGTTAAGGGCAGAGTCAAACGCATTGTGGATTATGGCGCTTTCATTGACTTAGGCGGATTCGAAGGCTTGCTGCACGTTTCCGAAATCGATCATGTACGCATCGATCATCCTTCTGCGGTATTTAAAGAAGGCGACGAAGTGGAAGTCTATATTCTCGCCTTGGATCGGGAAAAGCAAAGAGTATCACTGAGCCGCAAAAAACTCTTGAAGAGCCCTTGGGAAATTGTAATGGAAAAATACTCCGAAGGCGACATCGTTACCGGCAAGGTAGTACGTATCGCTCCTTTCGGCGCTTTCGTCGAGATCGAGCCGGGCGTGGACGGACTGGTGCATATTTCCCAACTGGCCAACTATCGGGTGGAAAAACCCCAGGATGTTGTATCCGTCAACCAGATAATCAATGTAAAAATATTGAGTATCGATCAGGAAGAAAAGCGTATTGGCTTGTCCTTGAAAGAAGCTGCTGAACCGGTGGCTGACCAAGAGGTACAGGAATATTTACAAAATCAGGATCAGGTGACTGAGTCCGAGGTTTCCGAAGATTCCGCTACAGAAGAATAATTGCAGGAGAGGGATGTCGGTATGCCGATATTTGATTTTGAATGCAGGGATTGCGGGAAAAAATTTGATCTTTTGATCGCTAATAAAGATAAAGACAAGGTGGAATGCCCCCAATGCGGATCACGCCAAATAAAGCAGCGTTTGTCCGTTTTTTCCACTTCCACCACCGCCTCCAGCGGCGCCGCCGTTATGCCGAACGCCTGTCAGGGCTGCCCCAGTTTCGGTTCGGGCGGTTGCGGGATGCATTAACAGTTTGCGTCCGCGCCTCCCATAACGAGGATTTGGCGCTGGAAAGCAAAGATTAGATGACTTGAAATAAAAGGCTGTCAGTTGACAGCCTTTTTCTTTACGGGGTACAATGATGCAAAACCTGGAAAGGGGAGATTGGGTGTGGAGAAAGGATGGAAATTGGATACGGATGATACGGTCACCCTGGTCGAACCGGTGAATCTGCGGGTCTTGAACGATATTGCCAAGACCTTTCACCAAAAGGAAAAAGTCAACCTTGAGATCAAACACCGTGGTGAGCCCATTAAAAATCTGCATCAATTGCAGGAAGATATAAGTTCTATAGAACGTATTTTTAATG
>DATMYB010000640.1:0-7419 GCA_035561215.1 Syntrophomonas sp.
GATTAATACTGGCGGGGAAAAACTTTTTATCACGAACCGTTCAGCACCTTTATATGGGTGCCTTTCATACCCAGGGACCTGGCCTCTATTACTCCCGCGCTCTCAAACTTGCGCAGGGCGCTGACGATTACCGAACGGGTAATGCCGACCTTATCCGCAATGCGGCTGGCCACCAGCAATCCTTCCGTACCGTCCAACTCTGCCAATATATTTTCGATGGCCTCGTGTTCCGAATAGGATAACGTAGCCAGGGCAATTTGAACGGCCGCTTTTTTACGGGCGTCTTCCTCCATGCGTTCGGTTCGCATCCGCATGATTTCATTTGATACCACAATGGTGCCGTATTCGGCCAAAACGATATCCTCATCGGTAAAAACCTGTCCGTTCGTTCTGGTCAGGATCAAAGCCCCGATCCGTTTGGTGCCGCCGAAGTTGGGGCAAATGGTCCACAGGAGATCAGCACATGAACAATCGGCCTTATCAACATCAAAAATACAGGTGTCACCCTCGGCAAAAATGATATTGCTTCTGGTTTCGAGAGTATTTAGTATTTCCTGATTAATACTGGCGGGGAAAAACTTTTTATCACGAACCATCTTTTCCAGTTCCAAACAGCTTTCCCCTTCAGGGAACGAATAGCCCATGATATTACCCTTATGATCAACAATGACGGCGTTGCATTCCATGTTTTCGGCCAGTACTTCCGCCATCTCATAAAAATCAACTGCGCTCGAAGATATCTTTTTTAAAGTTTTATTAATTGCCCTGGACTTTTCAAGAATAGTCTTCAATTAAGCACCTCCTAAAGGATATACCTGCTCAAATCGTCATTATCTGCAATCATCTTCAGCCGTTGTTCAACATAATCTTTATCGATCGTGATCTTCTGTCCCTGCATGTAAACTGATTCAAACAGCAGATCTTCCAACACCTTCTCCATAATGGTATACAATCTGCGGGCCCCGATATTTTCTGTTCCGGCATTCACCTCATAAGCGGTCCGGGCTATATATTCAACCGCCGCCGCGTCGAATTCCAATTCCAGGCCTTCCGTAGATAGTAACGCCGTATATTGCTTGAGTAAAGAATTGTTGGGCTCGGTCAATATCCTCTCAAAGTCTTCCTTCCGCAAGCTCTCCAATTCTACTCGGATCGGGAATCTCCCTTGCAGTTCAGGTATCAGGTCGGAAGGTTTGCAAACATGAAACGCTCCGGCCGCTATGAACAGAATATGGTCCGTTTTAACCGGCCCATATTTGGTCATAACCGTCGATCCTTCTACAATCGGCAATATATCGCGCTGCACTCCGCCCCTGGATACATCCGGCCCGTGATTGTTGTCCTGGCTGGCAATTTTGTCTATCTCGTCCAGAAATACGATGCCATCCTCCTCCACGCGCCGAACGGCTTCACGACTGACTCCGTCCATATCGATCAGTCGCTGTGCTTCTTCCTGGGTCAAAAGTTTTCTGGCTTCTTCCACCGTAACCTTACGCTTTTTGGTCTTTTTGGGCATCAATCCGCCCAGAGCTTCCTGCATGTTAATGCCCATTTCCTCTACTCCCGAGCCGGAGAAAATCTCCATAAAGGAAGGACCCTTTTCCTCAACTTCAACTTCTATTATCTCCTGCTCCAATTCCATGCGCTCTAGTTTCTGGCTGATAATTGCCCGTTTTTGTTCAATTTCCTTGCTGCGTTGCTCGAACTCTTCATCATGGTAGTTGCTTTCCTGACTCTGACCCAGCAGCATCTCCAGTGGGTTTTTAAAACTCTTGCTCTTTTTTCTGGGCAGCGGCAGGATATAATCCACTATCCTCTCGTTGGCGAGCACACGGCCTTTGTCTTCCACCTCCTCCATCTTCTCCGATTTGACCATTCTCACTGCTGTTTCTAAAAGGTCGCGAATCATCGAATCGACATCACGACCTACATAGCCGACTTCAGTAAATTTACTGGCCTCCACTTTAATAAAAGGCGCCTTTACCAATTTGGCCAGACGTCTGGCAATTTCGGTTTTTCCAACCCCGGTCGGTCCGATCATGATTATATTTTTGGGGTATATTTCTTCGCTCAGTTCTTCCGGCAGCAGTTTGCGCCGGTAGCGGTTGCGCAGCGCGATAGCTACCGCTTTTTTGGCCTGCTGTTGACCAATTATATGTTTATCCAGTTCCTCAACTATTTCTTTGGGAGTTAACTGATTTTTCAAATTGATTCTCCTTTGCTTGCACCGGCGAACTGCTTATGCTCGATCAGCCCGCGGGATTTAAATCCTGCGGCTCGTTAATATTATTCCAGTATTTCCACCGTAATATGGCTGTTGGTGAATATGCAAATTTCGGAAGCGATAAGCAGCGATTCCCGCGCTATCTCCTTCGCATCCAGATCCGTAAATCTGGATAAGGCACGAGCCGCAGCCAACGCATAGTTTCCTCCCGAACCTATGGCCGCTATTCCCTCCTCCGGCTCGATTACCTCGCCGTTGCCGGAAATAATGAACATGGTATTAAGATCGGCCACAATCAACAGCGCTTCCAGTTTTCTCAAAACTCTGTCGCTGCGCCAGTCCTTAGCCAGCTCAATGACTGCCCGGGTAAGGTTGCCGCCGGTCTCTCTGAGTTTCTCTTCAAAACGGGCAAACAGCGTAAAGGCATCGGCCACCGAACCGGCAAACCCGGCCAATATTTTGCCGTCATACAAACGTCTGATTTTCACCGCATTGTTCTTCATAATGGTATTTTGCCCCATCGTAACCTGTCCGTCTCCGGCGATGGCCATTTGCGCACCTTTTTTTACGGCTATGATGGTAGTTGCTTCAAACATTCCTTCACCTCCTGGGATGACTGTTTTCATAGATGGTTTTGATATTTTCTTTGGTAAGATGGGTATAAATCTGGGTAGTGGATAGTTTTACATGCCCCAGCAGTTCCTGCACCGATCTCAGATCCGCCCCTCCGTTGAGCAGATGGGTAGCAAAAGAATGTCGCAGGGTGTGAGGGCTTACCTTCTGGGTTATGGCCACTTCTTCCACATATTTGTCTATAATATTCCTAATGCTTCTCCCGCTTAAACGTCCGCCGAATCTATTTAAAAAAACGGCCTGGTTAGCTTCCTTGCCGGTCTGCAACAAAGTGCTGCGGTCATTGTCAATATAATTTCGCAAAGCGATACGAGCCTGTCCGCCTAAAGGGGCCAAGCGCTCTTTATTGCCTTTACCCCGGATCAGAATCGTTTCTTCCCCCCAATCGATGTCCGCCAAATTGATGGCAACCAGTTCGCTGACCCGCACTCCGGATGCGTACATGGTTTCCAATATGGCTTTGTCACGGCGGCCCAGCGCCCGTGACGTATCGGGAGCATTCAGCAGCAGATCGATCTCAGCCGGGTACAAAAACCGTGGCAGCCTCCGGTCTTGCTTGGGGGTGGATACATTAGCGATGGGATTACCCGGCAGGATGTCCTCACGACACATAAATTTTACGAAGGAACGTAATGAAGCGAGTTTTCGGGCCATGGTCGCACGGCTCAGTCCCGCCGTCTGCATCTCCGCCAGGTATTTGCGAACCGCCTTATGATTTATCATATCCGGCGACAATTCTTCACTGGATTTTTGATATTCCCGTGATAAAAAGTCAAAGAACTGACCCAAATCAGTTCGATAGCTTAGTAAAGTTAAATTTGAGGCGCTCTTCTCCACGCGCAAATGAGCCAGATAGTCTTCTTCGTATTTTACTAGCATGGAGTATTCCTCCGCTTATTGTTTACTATTAAAATGCTAGCATACTTAGAATTCTTTGACAACTGTTCCAGAAACAATTCTGAAATTTTGCGCATTTCCACCATCGCTCTCTCTACATACTGCTGATACCGGGCTTTTTTATCTCTGATCGAATCAGGCAGCGGCGGCAGAATGCCGAAATTTGCGTTCATCGGTTGAAAATTGTCATCTTTACCGGCAGTGATAAAATGAATCAAAGCGCCAATCATGGTTACCGGACTTAGCACCGCCGGCTCCTGCCCGCAGACCAAGCGGGCGGCGTTCATTCCGGCTATGATACCGGTAGCAGCCGATTCCATATAGCCTTCCACACCGGTGATCTGGCCGGCAAACAAAAGCGATGCACGGCTTTTGAGCTGCAGCGTCGGCGCCAGCAGCCGGGGACTGTTGATATAGGTATTGCGATGCATGACTCCGTACCGTACGAATTCGGCCTGTTCCAAACCGGGGATCATCCTGAAAATGCGGTCTTGTTCACTCCAGCGCAGCCTGGTCTGAAAACCGACCAGACCGTAAACGGTTGCCTCGCGGTTTTCCTGACGCAGTTGCACCACCGCCCAAGCCCGTTTGCCGCTGCGGGGGTCCGTCAAACCTACGGGACGCATAGGGCCAAAGCGCAAAGTATCCAGTCCTCGCCGGGCAATCACTTCTACCGGCATGCAGCCGGAAAAAAACATTTTCTTGTCGATGCTATGGCCTTCGAAAATGTCCGCGTCGGTCAACGCCTGCCAAAACTTCTCATACTCCTCGCGATTGAAAGGGCAGTTGTAATAATCATCATCACCTTTGCCATAGCGGGACGCTTTAAAAATCCGCTGCTGATCCAGGCTGCTCAAAGTCACACTGGGAGCCACGGCGTCATAGAAATACAAATTTTCCGGAGCGATGTCCTGCAGCAGGCTTTCCGCGGTCAGGGGGCCGGTGGCAACAATATTGATGCCGTCAGTGGGGATACGGGTTACTTCTTTCCGTATGATCTCGATACGGTCATGGTCTTGCAAACAACTGGTAACCAAGGCGGCAAACCGATCCCGATCCACCGCCAGGGCCGAACCTGCAGGAACCCTGGTTACCCGCGCGCATTGCAGCAGCAAGGATCCCATCTGCTCCATTTCCCTTTTCAGCAGCCCCTGGGCAGTATCCGCCAGATCCGATTTGAGAGAATTACTGCAAACCAATTCCGCCAAATATTCGGTATGATGTACGGGGGTTGGCCGCAGTGGCCTCATTTCCCAAAGCTTTACCGGTATTCCCCGCTGCGCCAGCTGCCAGGCGGCTTCCGCGCCGGCCAGTCCTCCGCCGATTACGTTCACTGTTTCGTTCAAGTTGTGCCTCCTGCTAACATTCACTGAACTAACCCGCCCTAAGTCCTTCGCTGCTGTAGTCGACGGGCCAAAGGGCGGCTAAGTCATTCGAAATCTATTATGTGATTTCGCTGCAAAAATTTATAATTCGTTAGTTGAATGTATAAACATGATCCAATCAGGGTTTTTGCAGTGGAATCATTTATTTGCACTCCGGATTCTGGCAAACGATCAAGGGGTCCTGTCCCCGTCTGGGCTTTTCCACCATGGCGTCGCCGCAACGGGGGCATTTTTCTCCGGTAGGCTTGTTCCAGGAACGGAAGCTGCACTCGGGATAAGCCTTGCAGCCGTAATATTTTCTGCCTTTCTTGGATTTAAGCGCTATGATCGGGTTGCCGCAAAGAGGACAGTTGACCCCGATTTCTTCATTGATGGATTCGGTATAACGGCATTCGGGAAATCCTGAACAGGCGATAAATTTTCCGAATCGGCCATATTTGATGAGCAAAGGGCGCCCGCATTGGGGACAATCTCTCCCGGCCTCTTCATCCTTGATTTCCACTTTTTCAATCAGATCCTGGGCTTTGTCCAAATCATCTTTGAAAGGTCCGTAAAAATTCCGGATGACTTGCTTCCAATTGTTTTCGCCTTCTTCAATGGCATCAAGATTTTCTTCTAATTTGGCGGTGAATTCCACGTCCAAAATATCACCGAAATGCTCATTTAACAAATCCACTACAATGAATCCCAACTCGGTGGGTACGAACTGTTTGTTTTCACGCATTACGTAGCGGCGTTTCAATATGGTTTCGATTATGGGCGCATAGGTGCTGGGACGGCCGATATTCTTTTCTTCCAGCAGTTTCACCAGACTGGCCTCGGTATAGCGCGGCGGCGGCTGGGTAAAATGCTGCTCCGGCAGTATTTTCTTCAGCTTAAGCGGCTGCTTTTCCTTAAGGGGCGGAATAGGGTTCTTCATCTCTTCTTCATCCAGATCGTTGTAAACCTTTTTATAACCGGCGAACTTTAACTGGGATGAATAAGCGCGTAAACCGTATTCCCCGGCTTCGAGCTCAATCGTAATCGTATCGTAAACAGCGGGACTCATCTGGCTGGCTACATAGCGCTCCCAGATCAATTTGTACAGGCGATGCTGATCCTTGCTAAGATAAGCCTTGACCTCTTCCGGCGTTCTGAAAACCGAGGTCGGACGGATAGCCTCATGGGCATCCTGGGCGGTTTTTCTGCTTTTATATATATTGGGCGTGGCGGGTACGAATTCCTGGCCGAAAGACTGGCCGATATAATCCAGGGCTTCCTGCTGTGCTCCGGCCGAGATACGGGTGGAATCGGTTCTTAGATATGTAATCAGACCTACCGTCCCCTCTTTGCCCAAAGCCAAACCTTCATATAGTTCCTGGGCTACCCGCATGGTGCGGCTGGTGAAGAAATTCAGGCGCTTGGACGCTTCCTGCTGCAGGGTGCTGGTAATAAACGGCGGATTGGGCCGTTTGCGTTTTTCCTTGCTTTCAATATTGGCAACCGTTATCTGAGCCTGCTGCAAATCAGCCAGGATTTCATCCTTTCTGGCCGCGGAACCTATTTCGATTTTTTTATTTTTCCAGCTATTCAGCTTGGCATTGAAAGATTCCTTTTTATCGGTGCTCAAAATGGTCTCGATGGTCCAGTATTCTTCCGGCGTAAAAGCTTCTATTTCCTTTTCCCGGTCACAAATCAGCTTTACCGCCACCGACTGCACACGTCCGGCGGACAAGCCTTTATGGACTTTGCTCCACAAAAGCGGACTTAAATTGTAACCCACCAGGCGATCCAAAATACGCCGGGTTTGTTGGGCGTCAACCCGGTTCAAGTCGATGGGGCGTGGATTTTTAACCGCCTTTTTGATGGCTTCCTTGGTGATTTCGTTGAATTCGATGCGGCATTTTGAACCGGATTCCATCTTCATGGCGGTCTGCAGGTGCCAGGCAATAGCCTCTCCTTCGCGGTCCGGGTCGGTAGCCAGCAACACACGATCGGCTTTGCCCGCCTCGGTTTTAATCTCCTTGAGCAGTTCGCCTTTACCGCGAATCGTTATATATTGGGGTTCAAAATCATTTTCCGTGTCAATGCCCAACTTGCTTTTAGGCAAGTCGCGGATATGACCGACGGAGGCCTTGACTTTGTAGTTTTTGCCCAAGAATTTGCTTATGGTTTTGGCCTTGGCAGCCGACTCGACGATCACCAGTGTTGTCTCCGACAAAATATCACCTCATCCAATTTTTAAATCAAAAACCTGATCCCACTACAAAAATTTATAATTCGTTAGTTGAACGTATAAAC
>DATMYB010000641.1:0-8964 GCA_035561215.1 Syntrophomonas sp.
ATCCTATACTGAAACATGATTTTTGAAAACAGGTTACACATAAAACTTTCATTATCTGCCGGTCAGTTTCTCGTTTGATGAGGTGCCATGCAAGGCGAGGCAGGCTGTGCCGATAATTTCCAGATGTGACCGCTACGAGCCGGCATAAATGGGATTAAATCCGTCATAGTATACTTTCCTGCCTGAAAGCAAAAAATAGTTTTTAAAGAAAATTAAACAGGAGGCGAACCAATGCAAAACACCGCCTGGGAAGGCTTTAAACCCGGCGCCTGGACCGAAGAAATTGACGTGCGGAATTTTATTCAAATCAACTACGCCCCTTACACCGGCGGGGACGATTTTTTGCAGCCGGCCAGCCGGCGGACTTTGGAACTGTGGGAGAAAGTCAAGCTCCTGCTGCAGGAAGAACACCGGCACGGTGGCGTCTGCTCCATTGATACCAAAACCGTGTCGTCGATCACTTCCCATTCCCCCGGTTATATTGATCGCAACCTGGAACTGATTGCCGGACTGCAGACCGATGAACCGCTCAAGCGTGCCATCATGCCCGGCGGCGGCATCAGAATGGTAAGATCCGCCGTCGACGCCTACGGTTACGAATTAGACCCGGAGATCGAACTGATTTTCACCCATTATCGCAAAACCCACAACCAGGGGGTCTTCGACGCATATACCAACGAAATCCGCAACGCCCGCAAAGCCGGCATCATCACCGGTCTGCCGGATGCTTACGGACGCGGTCGTATTATCGGCGATTACCGCCGTATCGCCCTGTACGGCACCGCTTTTTTGCAGCAGGATCGGGAAAACCTGCTGTTTCTTCTGGAAAAGGACACCTTCACGGAAGCTTTGATACGGCAGCGGGAGGAATTGACGGAACAGATCTCCGCTTTAAAAGAACTGGAGAAAATGGCCTCCTCTTATGGATTTGATATCACCCGTCCGGCCCGCAACGCCCGTGAAGCATTCCAGTTTGTCTATTTCGGTTATCTGGGCTCGATCAAGGAACAAAACGGTGCTGCCATGAGTCTGGGGCGCGTTTCCACTTTTTTGGATATCTATCTGCAGCGGGACCTGGACCGGGGAGATATCAGCGAGGAAAACGCCCAGGAGCTGGTGGATCAATTTTGTATGAAACTGCGCCTGGTAAGATTTTTGCGCACGCCGGAATATAATGAGCTTTTTTCCGGCGATCCGGTTTGGATTACAGAATCCATCGGCGGCATGGGCCTGGACGGACGTACACTGGTGACCCGTTCCTCTTTTCGTTTCCTGCATACGTTAGCAAATTTGGGACCGGCGCCGGAGCCTAATCTCACTGTATTGTGGTCGCACCGGTTGCCTTCCGGTTTTAAAGATTTTTGTTCCCGTTCTTCCATTGCCAGCAGTTCCATCCAATACGAAAGCGACGATCTTATGCGTCCTTACTGGGGCGATGACTACGGCATTGCCTGCTGTGTTTCCGCCATGCGTATTGGCAAACAGATGCAGTTTTTCGGAGCCCGAGCCAATTTAGCCAAGGCCCTGCTCTACGCGGTGAACGGCGGTATGGACGAAAGGCTGGGCTTGCAGGTAGCGCCTCATTTTAAACCGATTACTGCCGATACCCTTGATTTTGACGAACTGTGGGAGCGTTACCGCCAGGTACTGGCCTGGCTGGCCCGGACGTACGTAAACACCATGAACATCATCCACTACATGCATGACAAATACGCTTACGAACGGCTGGAATTCGCTCTCCACGACCTGCATCCACATCGCACCATGGCCTTCGGCATTGCCGGCTTGTCGGTGGTGGCCGACTCTCTGGCCGCCGTAAAATTCGCCCGGGTGAAAGTCCTCCGCAATCAGGAAGGATTGGCCACCGGCTACGAAGTGCAAGGAGAATATCCCGCCTTTGGCAACAATGATCCCCGGGTGGATGAATTGGCCGTACTGGTCCAGAAAACCTTTCTGGAGGAATTGCAAAAGCATGACTGCTACCGACATGCGCAGCCTACTTTATCCATCTTGACCATAACTTCCAACGTGGTGTATGGAAAAAAGACCGGCAGTACCCCTGACGGCCGCAAAGCCGGCGAGCCTTTCGCCCCCGGCGCCAATCCCATGCATAATCGCGATCGGCGCGGCGCGCTGGCTTCCATGAACTCAGTAGCCCGGCTGCCATATCGCTATGCCCTGGACGGCATCTCCTATACTTTCTCCATCGTTCCTGCCGGACTGGGACGGGAAGCAAACGAGCGGCCTGGAAAACTGTCCGCGTTGCTGGACGGTTATTTTATCAGCGGCGGTCATCATATCAACGTCAACGTGCTGGAACGGGAAACCCTGGAAGACGCCATGCAGCATCCGGAAAAGTACCCGCAGTTGACCATTCGGGTATCGGGCTATGCGGTCAACTTTATCAAATTAAGCCGGGAACAGCAGTTAGACGTGATCAACCGTACTTTCCATACCTCGCTGTAGGAGACAGGCCTATGACTACCGATGCATACGTCCATTCCATTGAAACCATGGGTACCGTGGACGGTCCCGGCATTCGTTATGTGATCTTTCTGCAGGGCTGCCCGCTACGCTGCGAGTTCTGCCATAATCCCGATACCTGGCGCATGACCAAAGGCCAAACCCGGTCGCTGCAGTGGCTGCTGGAAGATATCGACGACTACGTCCCCTATTTTCGCTCTTCCGGCGGCGGTGTTACTGTTTCCGGCGGCGAACCTCTGCTGCAAACCGGATTCCTGGAGCTTTTGTTTGCGGAATTGAAAAAGCGAAACATCCACCGGGTCATCGACACCAGCGGTTATGCGGAAGTGGAGAAAATCAAAAGACTGATGGAACTGACCGATCTGGTCATGCTGTCCGTCAAACATCCCGACCCGGAAAAGCACCGAAATATCAGCGGCCATTCCCCGGATCGCCCGCGGGCATTCGCCCGCTATCTGACTAAAATAGACCTGCCGGTCTGGATCCGTTACGTAATTATTCCGGGAATCAGCAATGCCGCCGAAGATCTGGAAGGACTGGCGGACATGGTCGGTAAAATGCCTAACGTGCAAAGACTGGAATTGCTACCCTACAATACCCTGGGCAAAAGCAAATGGGAACAATTGGGCCTCAGCTCTCCCCTGCTGGACCTGGACCCTCCCACGGCACAGGAGATGGAAACTGTCCGCAGCAAAATGGCCGGACTGCTGCCCGGCCTCAAGATTGTTTGATTAAAAATTAACTCCGTAGAGATTCATACTTTAACAGAGTGTGACGGTAAAACGGCAAACAAAAACGCCGTCATCAGTCCCTTAAACGTCAAACCAACTCCCGCCTACGAATTCTCGTAAAATCGAGTTGGGCGGAATCGGTTCCGAAGAAGTGGAACGGAAATAGCTTAAAAACTTCAGTAGCCGCCGCGCCTCCACATATTCCCGGTTTTCAACGCTGATCTCCTTCAGCAGCGGCTCCGCCAGCGGTTTCAGCGCCGCCAGTTCGTAAACCAGGGAACTGTTGAACATTACGTCCGCATTTTCCTGGAAGGGGAAAATATGCAACTCTTCCCCTCTGCGTACCGAAGGCCAGCGTTTGATGGTATTCAAAGCGGAATAGCCCCGGGTACGGCTGTCACGGATAATGCGCCGGATCAGACGGCTGTCGGTGGTCGGGATGCGGTTGGCATAATCGATATTCAACTGGGTCAGGGCGCTGACATATATCTTGAACTTCTGTTCCCGGGGAACGCTCCAGGTGAGCTGGTCGTTCAGCCCGTGAATCCCTTCGATGATGATCGGTTCCCCCGCCGGTACTTTAATGTTCAAACCTCGGGCCAGACAGCATCCCTGTTTAAAATCGTAAATGGGCATTTCCACTTCTTCCCCGTCGATCAGCCGGGTCAGATGTTCATTGAACAGTTCCAGCTTCAGCGCTTCCAAGGCTTCGAAATCGTACTCCCCGTTTTCATCCCGCGGAGTCAGTTTCTGGTCGATAAAATAATTATCCAACGAAATCGATACCGGTCTGCAGCCGTTCACCCGCAGTTGGATCAACAGCCGCTGGGCAAAGGTGGTTTTGCCGGAGGAGGACGGACCTGCGATCAATACCAGCCGCACCGAAGGATTCGATACGATCCGGTCCGCGATCTGGGCGATCTTTTTCTCCTGCAGGGCTTCATTGACCCGGATTAGATCTTCAATCTGACCCTCTTCAATGATCTCATTGAGAACGCCCAAATGGGGCGTGTTCAACATCCCCGCCCAGGCTTTGGCCTCCTGGTAAACCTGAAACAGTTTGCTCTGCTCGTGGAAAGGCTGATCCAGCTTGGGATCGCCGGGCTCGGGAGTCTGCAGGATCATCCCCGGAGAATAAAAAATCAGCTTGAAGTTATTTAAAATACCGGTGCGGTTGACCATATAACCGTAAAAATATTCGTAAAACCCGTCCATTTCGTAAATATGGACTTCTTCCTTGTCGCGGTAATCCAGCACCTGAACCGTATCGGTTTTGCCCTGGCGGGTCAGCAGCTCCTGAGCCTCTTTTTTGGGAACGCGCCTGCGCACGATAGGCAAGTCGGCAGCCACTATCTCTCGCATGCGGGCCGCGATACGATCCACTTCCACATTGTTGATAGCCTCGTCCAAAAATTCACAGTAGGTACCGTTGGAAAGGGTATGCTTGATCATCAGCCGGCGTTGGGGAAACAGATCTTTACAGGCTTTGATCAACAGGAAAGCAGTGCTGCGGCGATAGATCTTAAATCCGTTTTCGGAATTCAAATCCACCCATTCCAATTCGCAGTCCCGTTTCAGTGGAAAATTTAGATCCCGCAGACGATTATTGACGATACCGGCCACAGCCGGATATTCATTCTTCCGGTTCAGCTCGGCGGCGAAATCCCCCAAGGTCACACCAGCCTCAATCTCGAAACTTCCCTGATTTTTAACTGCAACGTTTATATGATCTGCTGGCGCATTCAATTCAGACATACGGCTTCTCCCCCTTTCCAGATATTATACACTAATTGCAGATACGGAAACATAGCCGCTTTGGAGTCTGCTACGCTAAAACCGGTACCCTGTCAACCCTAAGTCCGTATATTATTTGTCGAGGAAAATTTCTGCAGGGCAAGGCGGAGGATTGAGCAATACTGGACGTATTGCGATTGACGACAACGTAGCCATGCAGAAATTTAACCGACAAAGAAATGTGGAATTAGGGTTGACAGAGTACCAGGCCAGATGCGGGATGTAACCGGCTGCCTGCAACATGTTCCCATACAATTTTATATGCGGTTATATGCGTTTACATAAGATTCCCCTGCAAAAACTTATAATTCTCTTGTGGAATGTATAAACATTCCGTCGCCAGGCTCAGCGCCAAGTGCTCCTGCATGTTTATACATTCCACACGATTAAATTAGGCTTTTTGCAGGGGAATTACATAAGAATTATCTCAAACTGGCGTCCAATTTTGTCTTCAGCGCGGCAGTGATCCCTTCCATAATCTGGTTAATTTCCGTTTCGGTCAGGGTGCGCTCCGCGGACTGAAACACCATCCGGTAAGCCAGGCTCTTCCAGCCGGGCTCAACCCGGTCGCCGGTATAGACGTCAAACAAATTGATTTTCCTCAGCAGTTCGCCGCCGCTGGTTCTAATGATCGCGGCCACCTGATCGGCCGTTATCTCTTCTTTCAGCAGCAGCGCGATGTCCCGTTCCACCGCCGGATATCTGGTGATGCTCTCCAGCATATGACGGGGTCTGGTCAGTTCAAACAACCGGTCCATATCCAACTCCAGCGCACATACCCGCGGTTTAATATCAAAATTCTGTTTAACCTGGGGATGTATCTCGCCGATTACCCCCAATTCGGTTCCCCCGCACACGATGCCGGCACAGCGTCCGGGATGATAGGCCGGATGCACAGCGGCCACGAATTCCGTCTCCTCAATCCCCAACTGGCTCAGAAAGTTTTCCGCAATCCCTTTTAGATAATAGAAATCCATGTCCACATTCTGTTTCAGCCAGTTGCTTTCCAGCTTGCCGGCCACTACCGCCCCCAGCTTCAGTTCCTCCCGGGGCAACTCCTGCTCTTGCGGGAAAAACACTTTGCCGACTTCAAAGAAAGCCAAATTGCTGTTTTTGCGGGCCAGATTGCGGCTGACTGTCTCCAGCAGTCCGGGCAGCAACAAAGTACGCATCACGCTCTGCTCTTCCGACAAGGGATTGGCCAATTTCACCGTTGCCCGCCATTCACTGTCCTCGGGCAAATCGAGCATATCGAAATACCTAGGGGTGATAAAGCTGTAATTCATGGTTTCGTATAGGGTCGGCGCCAGCAAATCCTTGACCTGGTCCCGGAAACTCTGATAAGGAGTCAAACCTCCCCGGGAAACAGCGTCGGCCAGACCAGCCGGGATTTTATCATAACCGTAGAGCCGGGCCACTTCTTCGATCAAGTCGGCTTCCATTTCGATATCCGGCCGGTAAGTAGGCACATACACCATCAGCTCGCCATTTTCCTCCCGTACCGGGAAATTCAGGTCTTCGATATAGCCTTTGATCTCCTCCAGGCTCAAATCGATCCCCAGCAGATGGTTTACCCGCTGCGGACGCAGCATAATATGCAACGGAACCTGGGGATCGGGATACTGATCGCAGATTCCCTGTACGATTTCCCCTTCCGCCAGTTCCTGCATCAGGTCGGCCGCCCGGTTCAAGGCATAAATCAGCCCATTGATATCGGAACCTTTTTCAAAGCGCATGGACGAATCGCTGCGCAGGGCCAGCTTGCGGGAGGTTTTGCGAATGCCTGCACCCAAAAAGCAAGCCGATTCCAGCAGCACATTGACGGTATCATCACCGATCTCCGTATTCTGTCCGCCCATAATCCCGGCCAGGGCCACCGGTTTACCGTCATCGGTGATCAGCAGCATCTCCTGGTCCAAAGTTCTTTCCGTATCGTCCAGGGTGATTATTTTTTCTCCGTCTGTAGCTCTGCGCACCAATATTTTTTTGGCGTCGCTCAGCAGATCATAGTCAAAGGCGTGCAGGGGCTGGTTGGTTTCCAGCATAACGAAGTTGGTGATGTCCACTACGTTGTTGATGGGACGCACGTCGCTGTTGGCCAAGCAGGTCTGCATCCATTCCGGAGATGGCTTGATTTTGACGTTTTTCACCACCCGGGCGGCATAACGCAAACATAAATCCGGATCAACGATTTCTACCCGGATATAATCTTCGACTTTTTCCCGAGTCTCCTGGATGTTCAATTCCGGCACTTTTACTTGCTTATGCTGGAAGGCGGCCACTTCCCGGGCCAGATTGATCATACCCAGACAATCGCCCCGGTTGGGGGTCAGATCCAGTTCCATGATACTGTCGCCGTCCCGGTCCTCGATTCCTTCAATGGCGATCCCCGCCATGGTCAGCCGGTGGGCCAGTTCCGCGGGAGTCCAGGGAATATCCGTATATTTTTTCAGCCAATTTATCGATACTGCCATTATGCCACCTCCTTAAAACTGGGTAAGAAATCTTTTATCATTGTCAAAAAACAGGCGCAAATCGTTGATCCCATACTTAAGCATGGCGATTCTTTCGATGCCCATGCCGAAAGCAAACCCGGTCACCTTTTCCGGATCGTAGCCGCCGTTGATCAACACCCGCGGGTGCACCATGCCCGCTCCCAAAATTTCCAGCCAGCCGGTATGGGAACAAACCCGGCAGCCTTCCCCGCCACAGATCACGCAAGATATGTCCATTTCCGCGCTGGGTTCGGTAAAGGGAAAGAAACTGGGACGGTAACGCACCTTTACCTCCTCGCCGAAGACCTGCTTGGCAAAGGCCATCAGCGTACCTTTCAGATGGCCGAAAGTAATGCCCTCATTGATAACCAAACCCTCAACTTGGTTGAACATGGGGGAATGGGTAGCGTCGTCGTCCTTGCGGTATACTTTTCCGGGAACGATGATCTTGACCGGCAGCTGCGGCGCCAGTTTTTCCATGGTCCGCACCTGCACCGGTGAAGTATGGGTCCTGAGCAGCACGTCCTCGCTAATGTAAAAGGTATCCTGCATGTCCCGGGCAGGATGATTCTTGGGAACATTCAAAGCGGCGAAATTATAATAATCGCTTTCGATCTCCGGCCCTTCGGCCACCGAGAATCCCATGCCGATAAAAATATTCTGTATTTCCCGGGTCACCCGGCTGATGGGATGCAGCCCTCCCGTTTGGAGGGGCAATCCCGGCAGGGTTACGTCTATTTTTTCCTCCAGCAGCTTTTGTTCCATTTCCCGGGCTTTTATTTGGGCAGCTTTTTTCTCGATCAAATCTTCGAGCAAGTCCTTGATTTCATTGGCGGCTTTGCCGGCCGCAACTTTTTTCTCACCTTTCAGGTCCTTCAGGCCGCGCAGCAAACCGGTCAATTCCCCTTTACGGCCCAGTACTTTCACTTTGATCTCATTCAGGGCTTCGACATCGTCGACCTGCTTAATGGCTGCTTCCGCAGCTTGTCTGAGCTGTAAAAGTCTGTCTAACATAACGAACCTCCTCTATTCTCTATTTTTGATTCAACTGCAAAAAAGCTGATTTAATCATATGGAATGTATAAACATGAAGAAGCACTTGGCGCAGCATGGGGGAAACACTGGTGTTTTCTCCATGCGGAGTCTGGCGACGTAATGTTTATATATTCCATCAACGAATGATACATTTTTGCAGTGAAATCATTTTTGATATGAAAAAAGACCTTCGTCGCTAGGGACGAAAGCCTGGTTCCGCGGTACCACCCTGATTAATCGGCGCAGGGCGCCGATTCACTTACAGCCGTTAACGCCGGCCGACGGGCGGATCTACTGCCGTTTCAATCCGCCGCTCGCAGGTGAATTCGTCCGCTTTGTCCCTGGCCGTACTTGCAGTCGGTGATACAGCCTCCCTGCAGGGTTGCCCGCGAATTACTTGTCCTGCTCATCACATTGGTTTATTG
>DATMYB010000642.1:0-7094 GCA_035561215.1 Syntrophomonas sp.
CCTTATCTCAGCTTTGGCTTGTCCGGTGCCCCCATGATAAAACAAGGCGCTTTCTATCCGCCGTTTTACCGGTGAATAGGAAAGCGCCATTTTGATAATAAGGGACTGCGTCATGGACCGGATCGGAGCCCCTGCCGGCAGGCGAATTTTAAAGGCGGCTGCCCGATTATCGTTTATGCAGCAGGTTTTGTCGCCGCCCTTCCGGGCTGTAGATGGAGAGCCGTCTGATTTTGCGGGTTAATTTATTGGGCGGTTGCTGCAGCAAACGCTGCAGCGAAGAGTACAAATCCGGCGGGATATGATCACAGCGGGCATCGCCATGGGCGATTAATATACTGGATGCTTTAAGGGCAGCTATTTTTTCATAGGAAGAGTGCAGTTGTTGCGGGAACATGACCGGCAAGGGAGTATGAAACTTACCCTTTACCTCCAAAAAACAATCGGCGACATAGAGCATGGAGTGAGCGGCATTGTAAAGCACTAAGTCATGGGAAGTATGGCCTGGCGCCGCAATGGCTATCCAGTCCGGAAAAAATGGCAGCGCATCACCGTCCGCCAGCAGGAAATCTGCTTGTACCCGGCTGGGAAAAAATCCTTTTTGAACTTTTCCGCGGGTACGCAAAGCTACTAACTGCATTAAAACGCAGTCAATGACTTTTTGCATGAAGCCGCCCGGTCCGGCGTACCAGCGATCCGTCTCCCCATAAGCGGCCAGCGGGACGTCGAATTTTTCACGCAGCCGTACCGCTCCGCCGGCGTGGTCGGGATGGGCGTGGGACACCACCGCCAATTTGATCTCATTGGGGGAGCGATGCAGTTCCCGACGGCAGTAGTCCTCTATGCGCTTCACATCGTTGGCAGCGCCGCAGTCCAGCAGCAGCAACCCGTGTTGATATTCAGCCAGAAATAAATTCTCGATGTATCCAGGTATCGTATGCAATACGAATTCATCGGCAGTTATCGGTTTCATCCTCTGTCTCCGTTCCATCCCGAATCGTTCGCGGGATTTAACGCAACTTGTTATCCTAATACATTTGAGACCAATATTATTATTCTGCACCGGTGGAAAAATCCCTTGCCAGTCTAAACAATAATCAAAAAGTTTTTGCTATTGCTATTACATTACGTTTTTTTTACACGCCATTGGTGATGCATCGATCTTAACCGATGCGAGGCCTCGTTTTACCGCTAGCACCGGGCGGAGCCTAATTTTACAACCCCTGATTAAATGGTATAATGAACTGGCAAGATGCCCGGCCGTCAGGCGGTCAAAATGCCGGCGGCGACAGGCAACAGAAGCTCCTGTTTAGGGGGATGAATTATGAGATATAATTCCTGGGTGGGAATCAAAAGATTCTTCCGGGTTATAGGTCTGTTTTTTCATATTTTCTGGTCTTTCTATTCATTGAAATTTAAGGCCTTTTGGCATGCTGATGGTTGGAAGCAGCAACGGCGGGAAGAACTGTTTGTTACAGAAGCGCGTCTGTTCCGCAATACAGCGGTGGAAATGGGAGGACTACTTATCAAATTGGGACAGTTCTTCAGTACCAGGGTGGACGTTCTTCCCCAAAGTACTACCAGAGAACTGGCCAACCTGCAGGATGAAGTGTCCCCGGTCGAATTTAAGGATATCTGCCAGGTGCTTGAAACCGAATTTGAGAAGCCGCTGCACGAGGTATTTCCGGTTCTCAATCCGATACCGCTGGCATCGGCGTCGCTTGGCCAGGTGCATGAAGCGGAGTTATTCGGCGGCAGAAAAGCAGCGGTCAAGGTTCTCCGGCCAGGGATTGAGAAACTGATTGATATAGACTTGCGCGCGGTGCGGCAGGTGATCGTTTGGATCAAGTTCTTTACCGATTGGCAGAAATGGGTGGATTTTGACTCCATTTACCGCGAATTTGAGGAAACACTGCGGGAAGAGCTCAACTACCGTCAGGAGGGGAAAAATGCCGAGACTATCGCCGCCAATAATGCACAGGACAAGGAATTGATTGTACCCGAAATTTTTTGGGATTATACCCGGCAACGAGTGCTGACCATGGAATTTGTAGGCGGCTTCAAGGTCACCGATTACGAAGAACTTGAAAAGGCCGGCATCAGCAGATCAAAACTGGCCCGCCGGTTATTGGAGATATATATAAAACAAATCCTGATTGATGGCTTCTTCCATGCCGATCCTCATCCCGGCAATCTGTTTATCGGCCCAGCCGGGCAGGTGATTATGATTGATTTTGGAATGGTGGGCGCCATCTCCCCGGAGTTGAAGGACAAGTTGGTAAAAATGGTGCTGGCCATGGTGGACCGGGATAGTATCCAGGTGGTATATTATCTGAAGCAGGTGGGTTTCCTGCGCCGTGATGCCGACGATGTTTTGATTTCCCGGGCGCTGGGCGTATTCCTGGAACAGTTGCTGGGCGGCGGTACCGACTTGTTTGACAATGATTTGAAAGCCCTGTTGGACGACCTGGAAGAGATATTATACGAGCAGCCCTTTCAAATACCGGCCCGGTTTACGTTCCTGGGACGGGCCTTGGGCACGCTGTATGGAATATGCATTGGCCTGGATAAGGATATCAGCTTCCTGGATGCGGCTAAGCCCTATTTAAAAGAGACTATGCCGAAGGAAGCCCGACCGTTAAAAATGACCCTGGACAAGGCGGCGGCCTGGGGCGGAGCCTTGATCGATGTGCCGCCGCTGCTGGCCAAAGTGCTGCGACAAGCGGAGCGAGGGGATCTGGAGCTAAAGCTGCCGCTGAAGAATTTGCAGGAAACGGTGGAACAAAACACCCGTGCCAGCTTGGCTATTGCCTGGGGAATCGTGCTGGCGGCACTGCTGCTGAGCACAGTCTATCTTTATGTCCACGCTTTTATTATACCGGCTCGTTGGGGTTTGGGGGCGACCATCGTGGTTGCGCTGATTTTTATCGGCAAGACCAGATTGAATAGTCGCAAACGCGTCCTGCACCATCCGGAAGGAATTAAAAAAACCAGATGACCTGTATCTATGCTTTAACTTTATCCCCCTATAAAAATGTATGAGCAGACTGATGACAGTGCGGCTCCGCCTTGTTTCACCAGATTTCAGCCGGTGAAAATTAAGTTCAAAATGTTGCATATTGCTATATAACCTGAGGAAAATCAAATGCTGACGATATTTTTCAAATCGTTGCTGATCGCTTATTCGGGAGCTATCATGCCGGGCAGCGTTTTCACGTATACGGTCGACCGGAGCCTGCGCCACGGAATTAAGGCGGGAGTACTGGTGTCACTGGGACACGCGCTGCTGGAACTGATACTGGTGGTGCTGATTTTTGCCGGCATCGGTAAATATCTGGCTATGGAAAAAGCCAGTATTGGTATTGGACTGATCGGAGGCCTCGTGCTTGCCTATTTAGGATGCCAGATGATTCGGGACGTATACCTGGACCGGGTCACTTTGGACACAAGTGATGTGCAAAGCGGCGGACAAGGCGGAATGTTCGCCGCCGGCATAATTTTAAGCGTTACCAATCCGTATTTTTTAATCTGGTGGTCAGCAGTGGGGCTGACCTTGATTATGAGTTCTTACCATGCCATGGGATTGGCAGGGATTGTCGTGTTCTACCTCGGTCATATTCTAGGCGATATCTCATGGTACACATTTGTGGCGGCGATGATCAGCAAAACCCGTCATTTGATGGACGTTAAAATTTATAAATTAATCATTGTGGTACTGGCCGTGTGCCTTATCGGCTTTGGCGCCAGCTTTTTTGCCGGCAGCATCAAAAATGTCCTGACATAAAGCGAAGGGGAAAGGTGAGATTGTGGATCATCGGGCAATAAATTTAGGCTTTTCCGAGCGTTACCAACAAGAGGCAAGCAGTTACGAAGGATTGTTTTTGGCAAGGGTCATCGCCCAATACAAAGATCTGTATAAAGTGGCTACCATCGATGGGGAAATAATGGCGGAAATATCGGGGAAACTGCGCTATACTGCCGACGCGCTGCCTGATTACCCGGCGGTGGGCGATTTTGTGATGATCGACCGGGCCGATGATCAAAGCGGCAATGCCGTCATACGGCATATTTTGACCAGAAAAAGCATGTTCACGCGCCGGGCTGCCGGAACCGGCCAGGATGTGCAGATTGTGGCGGCCAACATTGACACGGTCTTTATCTGCATGGGCTTGAGTCAGGATTTCAATTTACGCCGGTTGGAGCGCTATCTTTCTATCGCCTGGGACAGCGGCGCCCTGCCGGTGGCGGTGCTTACCAAGTCGGATTTGTGCGACGATCTGCCGGCCAAACTTGCGGAAGTGGCGGAAACAGCTATAGGCGTTGATGTGGTGGTTACCTCCGGGTTTACCGAAAACGGATATCAGCAAATCCTGAAATACGTAAAACCCGGCCAGACCATAGCTTTTATGGGCTCCTCCGGCGTCGGCAAGTCCACCTTGATCAACCGGCTGCTGGGAGAGACGGTGATTGTAACCGGAGCAACGGGAAAAGAGGATCAGGGCAGACATACCACTACGGTACGCCAGTTGTTTCTTTTGCCATCCGGCGGCGCCGTCATCGACACTCCGGGCATGCGCGAATTGGGGCTGGAAAACGCCAATCTGTCCCGGACTTTTGCGGATATCGACGAACTGGCAACTGAATGCAGATTCAACGACTGCCGCCACGAGAACGAGCCGGGCTGCGCCGTGCGCCAGGCCATTGCGGCCGGAGAACTTACCGAAGAACGATTGCTCAGCTATAAAAAATTGCAAAAGGAAGCCAAGTACGAAGGGCTGAATTCCCGCCAGATCGAAAACGAAAAGATCAGCACCATGTTTGCGGAATTCGACGGGATAAAAAATGCCCGGGATTACATAAAGTCCAAAAAGAAAAGATGAATCAGCAGCGGAAAATACGCATAAGGAGACGGAAAGATTGACAGATTATAAGTGGAAAGATACATACCAACAGAAACTAACCACATTTGAAGACGCTGCCAATAAAGTGGAATCCGGAGATTTCGTAGCTACCGCGCTGGGGCTGGGGGCTTGTTCGGCTGAATTTTTTGAAGCGATTTTAGACCGTTATGAAGAATTGCATGATGTGAGGTTGTCAGATTCACTGCAATTGCATCCTTTTCGCCTATACGATCCGGCTTTTATGAATGAGATAAAGGACCACATACAATATGTACCGGCTTTTGGTTTGGCCACCATTCGTAAAAGCTATGGCGCCAACTGCGATTATCTGGTCAACAATCTCAGCGATAGCGGCGGTAAGATGATTCTGCGCAACAACGTGTTTATCTGTCAGGTAACCCCTCCCGACAGTCGAGGCTATATGAATCTGGGACTGTGCAATGACTATTCCCTGGAAATGCTTGAAAATCGCAAGTCTGGCCCGCTGCGCATAGCCATTGGTGAAGTGAATGATCAAATGCCGGTGGTGTATGGCAAGAACTGGGTGCATGTCAGTGATTTTGACTACTTGATTGAACATTCATCGGCTCCGCAGACATTTAAACGCAATCCGCCTACCGAGATTGAAAAAGCCATTGGCGAATATGTGCTGGAGTTGATTAATGATGGCGATACCATCCAGATGGGCTTGGGCGGCATATCGGAAGCCGTCTTTGCCGGGCTGGAAAACCGACACGGACTGGGCGTTCATTCGGAGATGCTGCCGATGGGTTTGCCGCGCATGATGGAGGAAGGCATCATTGATAATAAAAACAAGCCTTTTGATCGTGGCATCTCAGTCGGCACTTTTTGCCTGGGTGATGAGCAAATGTATCAATACGTAGCCGAAAATCCTGCGGTTGAACTGCATCCCGGCTACTATGTCAATCAAGCGGCCATGATTGCGCGCATTCCCAACATGCTGGCCGTAAACAACGCGCTGATGATTGATTTCAGCGGCCAGATTGCCGCCGAAGGGTTGGGCTATCGGATGATCAGTGGTTCCGGGGGGCAACTGGACTTTGTTATGGGCAGTTTTTGGTCGGAAGGCGGGAAATCGGTAACATTGCTGCGTTCGGCCCGCCAGGGAGCCGACGGAGAACTGATATCATCTATTGTACCGGGATTGTCTCCCGGAACGCCGGTAACCGTACCCCGCACCTTTGCCAATTACGTCGTTACCGAATACGGTATAACCGATCTGCGCAATAAAACACGTCAGGAACGTGCCCATGCGCTGATCAACATTGCCCATCCGGACCTGAGATTAGAGCTGCGCCGGCAGCTGCACAAGGTTTTTTACTAGGAAGCAGGGGGACGGTTATTGCGCTTCCTTGCTTCCTAGTGCTTATCATTCAGTTATCGCTGACTGGTACAGACAGGGCGTCAATTATATCGCTTTTTCAGTTACCCTTACGGATGCAGGAGCTGCCCCGTATTTGATCTGCAGCCTGGCGATTTGTTGGGGTTATCAAGACGCGGTGTCTCGCTTAATTGATGCTAGCAAATAGATACACATAGCGACCAATATAATATGAGGCACAGAAAAAGCCCAATGGGCAATAAATTGATCTGAAATCGTTGGAGGAGCATCAGTTATTCTAGAACCATGGAATACAAACCAGAGTATGATAGGCGGAATATTCATAATCAAGCATATGGATAAGATTACTTTCGTTAAAGTTCCTTTTTTAAAAGGAGTCAGGATAAGCAATATCAAGCCTAATGCCTCACTTAAATAACCCCAGTATTGCACTTCAGATTCTAAAATCCCATACCATTCATGCGCATAACTATATCCCAGTAAAATGGTTCCAATTGACAATAGGGCTATTAAAATATTTTCCTTCACTTTGATGACATCTCACTGACCCCTCTTACAGATATAAAACCCCAAGTGAGGAAGAATATTTCCCGCCATTCCAGGGTATGCAAGCTAGTTCTATCGGGTCTCGGATATATTGCTCTATTAAGATCATCTCCGGAATAGAAGACTTGTGTATTGGCCCTTAATTTAACATAATCAGGAGTTGCATAGTATTGCCCGTTAATATAAACAACATTACCTTTCAAAATATTTGATAATAATGTTGTTGGGCTTGACGTAGAATAGGGAACAAACTCGCCTTCATTTACTTTGAAAGAATATACATTTAC
>DATMYB010000643.1:0-4533 GCA_035561215.1 Syntrophomonas sp.
AAAAGTGAATGTTACACGTATTATTGTTGAATATGTTTAGACTATTAACCTTAACATGCAGGAAAGGCTGGCAACCAAAAATCGGCGAAGGCAGACGCTCCGGCCATGCGAGCAGTCAGAAACCGGGGATACCGATTTTCGCTCTAGTGTACTGTAACATTCACTTTTGGATAAAGGACGTAGGATGAATTTTCAGTCTGCAAGGGGTCGTCACTCAGCATAGCCGTAGCTATGGTGAGCGACGACAACACAGCAGATGGAAATTCAGACAAATCATTTGCCGAAATGTGAGTGGTTACAGTACACTAAAACATCATTTAAAAACTAAAAACGCGCTGAATCTCTTGTGACAGGAGAGCGGGGGAACCAATTTTTGGGGTGAAGTCGAAAGACGGGGCATTACCCTTTTCCCTAACCCGGCAGCTAACTTCGTAAGCGCTTTAAAGGGAATCCTGGTTAATAATTATCGGAACCAAAGGAAGTCCTTTGGTTCCTATTTTTTCCCGCTTTTTATAAATAGCCCGCTTACGGAGAAGAGAAAGGAGAGGAAGCAGACATGAAGGAATTGAAGTGCATAAATAATGTTTATCAATCCCGACAACGCAGCCAGGAATTGAGCGAACAGGCCGGTTCCTATATGGAATTTCTGAAAGCGTGGCCTGATACGGCAACAATCATGGAACAGACGGCCAAGCGGCGGCAGCAGATTTTGCAAGTACTGGGCGGCAGCGAGGAAGAATGGTCAGACTGGAAATGGCAGTTTAAGCACCGCATAAATAATGCCCGGGTGTTATCCGAGATAATCGGCTTAAACGATTTAGAGATAAATGCTATTGAACGCGTAGGCAAGCGCTATCGCTGGTCCATATCCCCCTATTATCTTAGCCTGGTGGGGGAAGATTATAAAGACAGTCCGATTTATCGACAGGCCGTGCCTGATATCAGGGAATTGGAAGCAGGAGGCATACCGGATCCTATGAACGAAACTTTAACGTCTCCGGCGCCCTGCGTTACCAGACGTTATCCGGATCGCATGATTATCAACGTAACCAATCAATGCGCCATGTACTGCCGGCATTGTCAAAGAAGACGGAATATAGGCGAAAGGGACCAGCATGCTGACATGAAGAGCATTGAAAGAGCTTTGCGTTATGTGGCTGAAAACGAAGAAATACGGGATGTGCTGATTACCGGCGGCGATGCGCTGCTGCTCAATCCCCATGTGCTGCAAATTATCCTGGCGGAATTACATAGAATCCCACACGTGGAGATAAAACGAATCGGTACCCGGCTGCCGGTTACGCTGCCCCAGCGGATTACCCCGGAGCTCTGCGACGTACTGCGTCGCTACCCGCCTATCTATATAAATACCCAATTTAATCATCCGCTGGAGATTACCCTGGAAGCGGGGGAAGCCTGTGACCGACTGACCGAGGCGGGGGTGGTGTTGGGCAACCAGGCGGTTTTATTGCGGGGGATAAATGATCAGCCTTTCGTGATGAGAAAGCTGAACCAGGAATTGCTGAAGATACGGGTTCGCCCTTATTATATATTCCATGCCAAAGATGTTCAGGGAACCCGGCATTTTCAAACCAGCATTGAAGAGGGTATGGAAATCATCGAATCTCTGCGCGGTCACACCTCCGGCATGGCGGTACCCAACTATATCATTAACGCCCCCGGCGGATGGGGGAAAATACCGTTGAATCCAGATCACGTACTGCAAATTGACAATAATAAAGCGGTTTTGAGGACCTGGGAGGGCAGAATCATTGAGGTCCACAATCCACCCCGGTGTTAAATTGATGCAGGACAAAACACATATGCGATAATTATTCGCCGCTGCGGATAAAAAGAATCACTTGCGCGGGGCATAAAGGGGACGGCAAGTGATAGGATGAGGAAGCATATATCTCTGTATATTAAAACAGCGAAGAAAAGAGGATGAATTTCTCCGCCGCCAGGGAGGCATAAGCGATAACTATCCCTGCCAGTACATCGGTAGGGTAATGGGCGCCTAAGTATATTCGGGATATGCCCACCAAACCGGCGAGGCCTAAAAAAGATATGCTAAGGAAGGGAAAACTGTCCGCGAGAACAAACGCCATGGAGAAAGCGGCGCAGGTATGACCGGAAGGGAACGAATATACGCAACGGGTAGTTTTGGAGTCGCAGACATTTTCCAGCGCTTGATACGGCCGCGGTCGGTTTACAATGCGTTTGGTAAGCTGTACAATCGTCTGGCTGAAGATCAGAATCGCTGCCATTTTTATTCCGGTCAGCTGAGACGGATTCTTTGACAAAATTAAAAAATATAAAGTCAGTCCAACTGCAAAAATCGGCGAGCCCATTTCCGTGACCCAGCGCATAAATATATACAGCAGGTGGCTGTGGAGTCGTTGATTGAACAAAAAAAATAGGGAAATATCTTTCATAAGAATATAGCGCATCAAGGCACTCATAGCAGAGAACCTCCTTGTTATGCAGCTTGCTTGAATGGCTGCGACTGTGTTCCGTAAAACATGTTGGTTAACAAAGCCTGCGAACAAATTATGGAAAATTCCAAATCGGTGGTTATAGAGGGCGGCAAATTTAAATATAGATCGTGAATTTCAATAATGGATTCAGTAATTAATGCCGGCGCGGGAAAATGCTGCTCCGGTATAAACAGATTAAACGGCGCCTTCCGCAGATAATATAGAATCGCCAAATCCATTTTCATTTCATACCCAAAGTGCCGGAGTTTGTGCTGGTATAGATCGAAGTTATGGGCTTGGCAGAATATATCGCAAATAAAATGGCACATGATCCCCAGCTTAAAAGACTGTCTATCCCACGATGGGTCTCCGCGCAAGACCGAGCGGCTAAGATCATTTAAAATCGGTAGCGAGCTTTCCAGCGTATGGGGGATACCGTTATATCGCGGGGAAATATCAGGATAAATTGCGCCTAGGCTAAACGGGATGAATTTTAATCGTGCCGTTTCGCTGTTATTTAGTCCTTGGGCGATGGTTTTCGCTAAAATCAGATGTGATTGAATAAACATTTCATATCCCTTCGCTTTCCATTATTTCGGACCTGAGCAATAAAAGGGGAAACTGGTATCGGCTTACATGCGCCGGGCGCTTTCAGCAGCCAACGCGGATCGCTCGCATTCATCCTCGGTAAGCGTGATTTGCCAGCAATAAGGGCTTCCTTTCATTTTCTCAGAGGCATAACTTAATCCATTGGTGCGTGAGTCAAGAAAAGGATGATCTATTTGATCAGGATCGCCGAGTAAAATAATCTTTGTATCCTGGCCGATCCTGGTTATGATTGCTTTAACCTGTTTGGGCGTAAGGTTCTGTGCTTCATCAATGATAACCCACTGTTTGGTAATAGAACGGCCGCGAAGATAGGCAACGGCCTCGGTACAAAGAATATTCCGATCGAATATTTCACTGATTTTGTCATGCAGATCTTCTTCAGATTCATATCGATGTTGATCGTCGCTGTCTAGAAGAATTTCCAAGTTATCCCTGACCCCTCGAAGCATAGGACTCAATTTTTCCTGCTCATTTCCGGGCAGGAAGCCTATTTCTTCATCCATCGTTACATTGGGTCGACAGAATAGTATTTTTCGGTATGCCTTGGGATGGCTCATAACCGCTTCCAGACCGACGGCCAGAGCATAGAAGGTTTTGCCGGTCCCAGCCGGCCCTTTTGCAATTACCAAAGGGGCAATACCGGAATCTAAATATAAAGCTTCCTGAAAAAAGCGTTGACCGGCGTTTTTGGCGAAAGCTCCACAAGGACGCTGGCTGAGATAATGAAGCGGGACGATTTTATCGCCGTTAAAATACGCGAGCGCAGTTTGGCGCGAGTTTTCCATAGATCTCAGTAAAACAAACTGATTTTTGATATAGTCGGACTGAATAAAATGCTGGGAAAACTGATCGAAAATATAGGTATTTCCTACTTCCAACCCTTCGGATCGATTTGAATAAAATTCGTTGATCCACTCTGATGAAGTATAAACCTCAATCCGTCCGGTATACTGATCTGCTGTGGCGGGAGCCTGTTCGTTCATAAAGTCCTGCGCGACAACATCTAAAACGTCGGCCTTGATGCGTTGAAAAATATCCTTGGTAATCAAGAAAACAGTTTCCCCTTGTTCGCGCAATCCTTTACAAACTTGCAGAATCCTATTGTCCGGGGACCTGCGATCCCAGTTATCAGGCAGGGAGACAGCACAGTGATTTAACTCCACTTTTAGGGTACCGCCGTTATCCAGAGGAATTCCTTCGTTGAGCTTGCCGAATTGCCGCAAAGCATCCAGATATCTTGCTACCTGCCTGGCATTAGACCCCAGTTCTCCGGAATCTTTTTTAAAACGGTCCAGTTCCTCAAGCACCACCTCGGGGATGATGATTTTGTTCTCCTGGAAGGAAAATAATGCGTGGGGGGAATGCAGTAAAACATTGGTATCAAGAACATAAGTTTTAAGCATTGGTTTTCCTCCTTGATACGATTGAAGCTTACTTACTAATTACA
>DATMYB010000644.1:0-3068 GCA_035561215.1 Syntrophomonas sp.
ATATTAAATTCGGCATAGGACGCGCTACATATGATGCAAGTCAAGAAATAAGAAATGAAGAGATTACCAGACCAGAAGGGGTGGCCCTGGTTAAAAAGTATGACGGAGAATTCCCGGACCGATTTGCTCCCGAAGTCTTTACATATTTGAGCATTAATGAGAGAGAATTCCCCCAGGCTTCCCAAATGTTTGAACAGCCCATTATGGATATGGATTATTTCAAGCATCTCGAAGACCGCTTTCGTTCGCCGCACCTATGGAAAAGAGAGTCCGGGCAATGGAAACTTAGATATGCAGTCTATAATGAAGAATCTTGAGGAGTCAACATGAAAAACATCAGAGTAATCGCTAGATTGGATATCAAGGGACCTAATCTTGTAAAAGGGGTTCAGTTCGAAGGACTTAGAAAAATGGGAAACCCCAATGATTTTGCTCGATTCTATTATCAACAGGGTGCGGATGAGATATTGTATATTGACACGGTTGCCAGCCTTTATAACCGCAATAATTTGCATGATATCGTTAAAGAAACAACCCGGGACGTTTTTATTCCCATTACAGTAGGTGGAGGGATTAGGAGCCTAAATGATGTCAGGGAAATACTTCGTACCGGGGCAGATAAGGTGGCAGTTAATACAGCTGCTCTCAAAAATCCTCAATTGATAAGTGATATAGCAGAACGGTTTGGCGCACAGTGTCTGGTTTTATCCATCCAGGCCAAGAAAGTAAGCGAAGGGAAATGGGAAGCTTATTATGACAACGGTCGGGAAAAATCCGGTGTCGATGTCCTGGAGTGGGCACAGAAAGGCTGCGAGCTTGGGGCTGGAGAAATACTCCTGACATCTGTAGATATGGAAGGCACTCAAAAGGGCTTTGATTATGAACTGGTCAGGAAAGTATCCCAAAAAGTACCCATCCCGGTAATCGCCGGTGGTGGGTGTGGAAAAGCCGGCGATTTTATACGGGTAATTCTCGATGGAAAGGCGGATGCAGTTGCGATTGCAAGTGTTTTCCATTACAAGCAAATTTCTATCAGTGACCTAAAGGAGCAGGGCTATACCAGCGGTATCAAGGTAAGGAGAACCAGGGTCGCATGAAGGTTACGATTATTGATTATGGAATAAGCAATATTCTCAGCGTGGCCCGGGCTTTATCTCATTGCGGGGCTGAAACACTGATTACAGACTCAGCAGATGACATTATTCAAGCTGAAGCACTTATTTTACCTGGGGTCGGAGCATTTGGAGATGGAATGAGGGGATTGCGAGAAAAAAACCTCCTTGAACCTATTAAAATCTACGCAAGTAAAGGGCATCCTTTTATGGGTATCTGTTTAGGCATGCAAATGATGCTCAGTACGAGTGAGGAATTTGGGATTCACGAGGGTTTAAGTCTAATTCCGGGCCGAGTTGTTAGAATGGAGGGTACGACCATTCATGGAGAGCCCCATAAAATACCGCATATTGGTTGGAATAATTTACGCTTGCCTCTCGGAAAAACAAATTCCTTTTGGGAAAAAACCATCCTATCAGGCTTTGAAGAAAATGAAGAAGTGTATTTTGTTCATTCTTATACTGCTGTTCCCGATAATGAAGAACACCGTCTTGCTGATGCCTACTATGGAGGCAGGTTGATTTCTGCAGTTATTCGAAAGGACAATTTATGGGGATGTCAGTTTCATCCTGAGAAAAGCGGATTAGTAGGTTTGAAAATTATAGAAAACTTTCTACAGTACAGCAAGGCAATATAGCAAGTTCCTCAGATAACAATTGGAAATCTATCACTGAGGATTAGCGGCCTTCAATCCAGTGGAAGAACAAATTGAATACTTAGGAAAGGGTGTTTGAAATATGACTGATATATCTTATCGTGGCCTATTTGATCTCAAAGATAAAGTGGCCATTGTAACGGGCGCTACGGGAATCCTGGGGAGTAGATATTGTGCAGGCCTGGCTGAAAGCGGTGCCCATGTGGTGGTCGTCGACCTGGATCAGGAAGCGTGCAACCAACTGGCGGAAGAATTGCACAGCCTTTATAGCGTTAAGGCGCTGGGTATAAGGTGCGACGTATCAAGTCCCAATGATGTTAAGAAAATGGTTGAGCAAACGATTAAGGAATTGGGACAGGTTAACATACTGGTTAACAACGCCGCCAGCAAATCGGCTGATCTTAAGGAGTTTTTTGCTCCCTTTGAAGATTACTCACTGGACGAATGGCGCAGGATCATGTCAGTTAACATCGACGGTATGTTTCTGGTTGCGCAGGCAGTGGGCAGACAGATGGTTGCCCAGAACCAGGGTGGGGCAATCGTCCAGATATCCTCCATCTATGGGATCATGGGCCCTGACCAGCGTATCTATGAAGGCTCATTCTACCTGGGCGGTTCCATTAATACGCCAGCCGTGTACTCAGCTTCCAAAGCAGCCGTAGTCGGTTTAACCAGATATTTAGCCACCTATTGGGCGGACAAATCCATCCGGGTCAACACCCTTACTCCGGGTGGGGTGGAAAGCGGTCAGAATGATGAGTTTCTGAGGCGTTATTCCAATAGGATACCATTGGGCCGTATGGCCAGGCAGTATGAAATGGTGGGGGCTTTGCTTTACCTGGTTTCAGACGCTGCCAGTTATGTCACCGGCCAAAACTTGATCGTAGATGGAGGACTAGATGCCTGGTAAAAGGTGCGTCTGGTCTAAGAAATTGATTTTAGGAGTTGACTTTATTGACTGCGACAAAAAGGTGCGTCCTACCCGCCCCCGTCGATCCGGAAATGAATGTAAAAGTGAGAGATACTCTGGAATACTCGCTCACGCTACCTCCGGGGTTTGACCCGTCCAAAAAGTACGGTTTGGTCTTTTGTATCCCGGGATACGGTGATGATGCCGATTCTGACTACCAGGCAAATAAGTTGAGACCCTATATTGCAGGGAAGTATGATCTTATTGTAGCTGGAATACGGTACCATAATGATAAAAAAACAGGTAGAGATGTAACCATTGATTTAGAAGCCATCTGTAGTTTTTATGGACTTGGGATGGATTACTTTAAAGACTCAAACAATGGTGATC
>DATMYB010000645.1:0-2660 GCA_035561215.1 Syntrophomonas sp.
AGCTGCATAATATGACTTGCCGATCAGCTGAATCATCTCCATTGCCGTATTTTCATCATAAACATGACTGGTCAGGTTCCTGCTCTGAATCATTTTCATCCAAAGCTCTCCGTCTTCTATAAGACCTAATTGAAAAGCTTCTCTCGTTGCATCTTTCGAACCATAAATTTCGGTATTTCCTCTGCTTTTCAAAAAATCACTCAGCGTTTTCCATGCCAATTCATGCGTATATTCAAAAGCCTGAATCATCCCCTGTTTCTCTAGATTGGTGAGGTCTCTTGTTTTCATAAGATCGACAGCTTCCTTAAGCTGATTTAACGCTTTTTGATAGTTATCAAACCGTTGCAGCCAACGAATATCTTTGTTTTCCATCAGCAGCCTCCCCCCAATATCTTTCTATTAATGTAATTCATGTAAGATGAATTGACTTTATTTATTATATCATATACGGATACCATTGTAGGTATCCGTTGCTTGATATTTCGTGGTTTTCCTGATGTACATAAGCCCCATAAATGATTGATTTTTCTTCCAACTATTCAGGCATTAGGTGCTTCATGCCTTGGCATTTTAATTTCCTCCATTCGATTTTTGTTGAACGACAGCCGGGACAGCCCCCCGGACCTCTGGACATTTTGTCCAGAGGTGGCTTGTCCGACTTTGGGACAAGTTGTCCCGAAGTTCACCGTCATTGTCAGCGGGTTAAATTAATGATACAAGTTTTCCTTCTGAAAGGCCGCTCACCTTTTGCGGCTGATACACATAGCATAAATCCAAACGCATCTTCAGAAGGGAGAAAAATAGCATATGGTAAGATTCAAGAAAAATCGTATCTTAGCGATTTGTCTGTCAGTATTGATCTGCGTGGCGGCATTGGGAGTGGCCCCGGTAAAGGCAGATACTGACGGAAGAAATCCGGTGGTGTTTGTTCATGGATTCTCCGATGTTAAGTCCGATCTCTTTGGTAAATCTAATTTTGTCCCCCTTATCGATTACCTGGTAAGCCAAGGCTGGTCTCGCGATCGGCTCTACACCATCCAGTATTCGGATGCCTTCGGTTCCAATGTTCGAAATGCCAACGAATTGAATGATTTTGTTAATAATGTACTTGCTCAGACAGGCAGCCAGAAAGTCGATCTCGTGGCCCATAGCATGGGAGGGCTCAGCACTCGCTACTATATAAAAAATTTGGGGGGTGCGGATAAAGTCGGCTCATTAGTCACTCTCGGATCGCCTCATTATGGGGCTCCTCTGGCCTATCTGGTAAACTATACGGCGGGTGGTCAAGAGATGATCCCGGGAAGCGCTTTTCTGCAAGCCTTAAATAGTGGCGACCTTACTCCCGGCTCTGTCAACTATACTTCCATTTACACTTATCCTGATGAGATGGTTCCTTATGGGAATTGTGAAGTCTCAGGCTGGAACAATATCGGAGGATGGTATAACATGCACCTGACCATGCTTTTCCATAGTTCGGTCCACAGTTATGTAAAGAACAATCTAACGCAATAACAGCGATTTACGAAAAAACGGCTGGCCTCTTTCGGGGTCAGCCGTTTTTCTGCAATAACAAAACCAGCGCTAATCTCTTTTTCACGACACCATCCGGGAGAATATTCTGTTCGGGCGTAAAGATGCTGCGGAAGGAGAAATGATTGACGCCGCCAAGCGTGCCCAATGCCATGATTTCATTATGGGGAAATAATTTCAAATCGCGAGAAAGTCCATGATTTCCTGACGGTTGGCGCGGCCGCCCCCTTGCAGGAGGCTGCTGTGACTGGCCTGAAGTTCAATGACGATTACTACCGCTGGCTGCAAGAGAAGTACACCCAAAAGCGGGCGCTGCTCCTGAACGGACTGGATGACATCGGGCTGACCCACACCGTCCCGGAGGGGGCCTACTATGTGATGCTGGACATCTCCGAGTTCGGCTATGACAGTGATTTGGAATTTTGCGAAGTGCTGGCCAGAGATGTGAGGGTGGGCGCTATCCCTGGTTCCAGCTTTTTCCGGGAGCCGGTCCATCATCTGATCCGCTTGCACTTTGCCAAGAAGGATGCAACGCTTTATGAGGCGCTGAACCGTCTGGAGCAGATTCGAAAGAAAATCTCCGCCAGGAAATTTCTTTGAAAAATCAAAAGTCCGGACTCTGTACCATATCAATCAATGTCTTAGAACTAATTACCTCTACTTTTGCCTGCTCATAATCGCTGATATTTCTTGTAACAATATATTCCATTCCATTTCGGAATGCACTTTGATCTACAACTGCATCTTCATAGTCTTTTATCCCTGAATGTAAAGCATTGGTGCAATCGCTTTGATTTACATCCAATACCCCGAATAAATCATACAACTTCAACATCACCTTTTTTGCTTCCTCATGGTTATGAAGATGTTTACGAATCAGGTAATAAATATCTGTCGCTGAGCTGGCTGTGATAAAAGCTTCTACCATATTGTTTGCTGCCAACAGAAATATCTGCTCCGCTTCTGTATTCCAAGGTTCTCTGGCAGCAACTGCATCCAATATTACATTGGTATCAATCAGTATTTTCAATATCTCGTAAGCCTTTCTTCCCTTGCTTCCTCTTTCGAAATCTCGTTAGGTAATATCCCAAACAACGATTTCGCCGTATCCACCCTATTCTGATAAGGAT
>DATMYB010000646.1:0-8874 GCA_035561215.1 Syntrophomonas sp.
ATTTTACCCTAAAATATTACCTGATTATGTTTTCTTCCAGCAATTGTTCGATGATTTTACCGATTACGAAACGTCCGTGTTCGTAGCTAAGCGCTCCTTGAAAATAGACCGCATACGGCGCGCGTAAGGGGGCGTCACAGGAAAGCTCAATGGATGAGCCTTGTACGAAAGTGCCGGCCGCCATGACCACCCGGTCCGAATACCCTGGCATATCGCCGTATTCCAGCTTGACATCATTGTCCACCGGCGAGCAGTTTTGTACGATTTGGCAAAAACGGATCACTTTCTCGGCGTCACCCATTTTGACGGCCTGCACGATATCGCTGCGGGGTTCATTCCAGCGGGGCAGAGTTTCATGACCGCATTTATCGCCAACATAGGCCAGCAGACAAGCGGTCTTCAGCGCCTGCAGCACCGTATGGGGCGCCATGAACAATCCCTGATACAACCACCGGTTGCTGATCAGGCTGGCGCCCAGTTCCTTGCCCAAGCCCGGCGCGGTGATCTGATAGGCCACTTCCTGCACCAACTCGCTTTTACCCAATACGTAACCGCCGGATGGAACTAAACCGCCGCCAGCGTTTTTGATCAAGGACCCCGCCATCAGATCCGCTCCCAATTGGGTCGGCTCCAGCCGATCGACAAACTCCCCGTAGCAATTGTCCACAAAGATGACGGTGTCGGGATTGGACTGGCGCACTACTGCCGCCATCTGTCGAATGGTTGCGAGGGCCAGGGCCGGGCGCAGACTATAGCCCCGGGAACGCTGGATCAGAACCATGCGCGTCTGATCAGTAACGCTAGCGCGAATACCGTCAAAATCCACCTCTCCTGAAGGCAGCAGAGGAATTTCGCGATAGCTGATCCCCCGTTCGATCAGACTGCCCCGGTGAGGCTCCCTGGCGCCGATGACATTCAACAGGGTATCATAAGGGCTGCCGGCCAGGGACAGCAGTTCATCGCCGGGACGCAGCACCGCCAACAGGCAGGCGGATATAGCATGGGTGCCGGAAACGATCTGGGATCTGACCATGGCGTCCTCCGCTCCGAATACCTGGGCGTAAATGCTCTCCAGTTGATCTCGACCCAGATCTCCGTAACCATAGCCGGAAGAGGATTGAAAATGTCCTTCCCTCACCCGATGGTCTTGAAAAGCTTTCAATACCTTGACCTGGTTGTCATAAGCGATTTCTTCAAAATATGTAAACAGTTCCTGCAGATCCTTTTCCGCCGAGCGGATCATGTCCAAAGCCTTCAATGCTGCGCACCACTTTCTTAATTCATTTATTTGGCGGTTGGAAGATCGGTTTCTTCAATCGTCATCAAGTCTTTGCGGTTCAAATACTCGCGGTCTACCAGCCGCAGCGCTTGCAAACGGATGGATTTCTCCACCAGATTGCGCACATATCTGGCATTGCCGCTATGGGGATGGCGATACTTGACGAACTCATCCAACAGACATTTAAGCCGCCAGCGACTGCCGCTGTTCAACTCGTAGTCCCGTTCATTGTACATCTGCAGACCGATATTGAAAAGTTCTTCGCTGTTATAATCGGGAAAATCTATCTGAATCGCAAAGCGTGAGCGTAGCCCGGGATTGCTGAGCATAAACGCGTCCATTTCCAGGCAATAGCCCGCCAGAATCACAATCATATCATCGCGCTGATCCTCCATGGACTTAACCAGGGTGGCGATGGCTTCGTGGCCGAAATCCTTGCTTCCCCCTTGTACCAGGGTATACGCCTCATCAATAAACAGGATGCCCCCGTTGGCCTTTTTTATAACGTCGCGGGTTTTTTGAGCGGTGTGGCCGATATATTCCCCTACCAGATCGGCCCGCTCTACTTCCATCAAATGTCCTTTTTTGAGAATCCCCATCTCCCTGAATATATCCCCCAGTATGCGTGCGACACTGGTCTTGCCGGTGCCGGGGTTGCCGCGAAAGATCATGTGCAGTGCGGTGGCGTCCGCTTTCAGCGACTGCTGGCTGCGTTTGGTCTGGATCAAAGCATAGGCGCTGATCTCAGCGATAGTCTTTTTGACGGATTTCAGCCCGATCATTTTCTCCAGTTCCAGGAACGCATCCGTCTGGCAGAAGGGATAATTGGATGCAGACGCCAATCTGTTCCCCACGCCGCCCGGCTGGGCATATTTCACGGATATCGTCATACAAGCACCACTCCCAGTTATTTCAGTAGTCGTTTGCATCTAAAAGTTATTTTATCCAGCGAGAAAAATATTCGCAAGGAAGGGGTCGTTGATCGCGGTCGGACATATTGCTGTTGACGGCAACACTCCCCTGCGCCTCCCATAGAGAGGATCCAGTACTCTGGCGGAAATTAAAGTTTTAAGTATAATAGCCGAATATGAGGTGTAACAGTTGACTAACTTAATATATGCCGAATAGCCAGCAGTGGTGACATTTATCATACCTCCAAAGCCACTCGTAGTCTGTTAGACCTAAAACTTTCATTCCTGCCGGCTAAATCCTCGCTTGCGAGGCTCAGGGCTGTGTTGTCGTCGATCGCAATACATCCAGTAGTACAAACGACGACCCCTTGCCCTGCAAAAATTTTTCTCGGCGGATAAAATAAACTTTTAGATCTAACAAACTATTAGTACTCTGTCAACCTTAAGTCCGCATATTATTTGTCGAGGAAAATTTCTACAGGGCAAGGCGGAGGATTGAGCAATACTGGACGTATTGCGATTGACGACAACGTAGCCATGCAGAAATTTAACCGACAAGGAATTGTGGAATTAGGGTTGACAGAGTACTAGCTCCTGCCCCACACCCGCACTTTGCCGCTGATAAATACGGCTGATGCATACCGATCCATTAATTTACATCCATATCCAGCATTGATATTATTTTTATATTGTGGTATCATGTGTTTAATTAAATAAAAGCAGAGGCACTTCGTTGAAAACGAGGTGCCTCTGTATTGTTTATCGCTAAACTTCCATTAAATGGAGAAGGAGAATGTCGTTATGGGCAAAAAAAATTCAATTTCGAAAACAGTCTTTGATAAATTGTCTCAGCATATAGAAGAATTTTCAGCCATTCAGGATCAAGTTCTGAACAATATCGATTTGGTACCGCCCACCGAACGTAAAAGCTATCAGGAAATATTCCGGCAATATGACCAGCATCTGCAGAGTTTGCTGAGCGAAGCTCATGTAAATGATTCCGCGGATGAAAGTTTACCTTGCGTTACCTTGGGCAGCATGGTAGAGCTGGAAGATTTGGTGAATCAGCGCAACAGCAAAATACTGATAACCTTTCCCGGCCTGAATCAGACCTCCGGCGCGAAGTTAAAGGTAGCAAAGACTTCATACAACTCGCCCATAGGCAAAGCATTGTTTCTGAAAAAACCGGGCGATACCGTGGAGGTAAACGCTCCCGGAGGCGTTTACCGGTACCGGATAAAAGCCGTGGTTTGGATGAATTGATGGTTTTTCTTTGCTCAGGTCAGCCATATACCGATTTGTTCATTTATCATGGCATCCAATTCCGACAGAATACCTGCAACCGGGGGGCTTAATTCAGTCCCCCAATCCATGCTCTGTGGCTGCACGCCCAGCAATACCATTTGCCCGGGCAGTTTGCCTCGTAGTCCGGCTAAAGCCAGGGTTTCCTGAAAACTGATTTGATGGGCCGACATTCGGCCTGACACCAGCATAGGGATATCCCTGCCGGAAAGTTTGCATACGGTACCGGGGGGATAGTCGCCGTCAACCGCATCAATAACCAGCAGCAAGTCGGTATCTTCCACCACATTCAGCAAAGCCATGCCACCGGTACCACCGTCAACCAGTTCAATCGCCTCATTCATTTGCCCCTGCATGAGGCGATTGATCATATGGATACCCACCCCCTCATCTTGAAACAACGGATTTCCCAATCCCAAAATCACAATCTTATTGTTTATCATGAACAACCTCCGGTTCTACCGCGGCATATTTATAGCCGCTGAAAATTGAAGATATGGTACCGTCTCTATCCAAAACATCTTGACGGATAACCAGATACAAATGGACTATGATAAATAACACAAATAACCCGGCAACCAGATGATGATACGTTCTGACCGGCGATGACATACCGAACATGGAAATGACCCAACCGAAAAATTTTGACTGAAATCCACCGGGAGCAATCTCCCCCTGCATGGCCAAACCGGTCAGCATCATAAATATGGAACCAATCCATATAACCGTCAGATAAATGAACTGGGCGAGGACATTGTGTCCGGCATGGGGAGCATGTTCTTTGTTAAAAAACAAGTAATATTTCAGGCTGTCCCGAACTTCGGCCACAAAGGTTTTACGCTGAGGCAGCAGTTTAGCATACTCATTGCCTACAAACCCCCAGTACAGACGGAAAATAAAGTTAGCGATGAAAAACCAGGCGGCCAGCCCATGGATCAGACGCATTTTGCCCATGATAAAATGATTGTATGGCTCCCCATTCTGGGATGCAAAGGGCTTGCCGATATAGAAACCGGTAACCAGCAGGGTTATGATCAGCACCACATTGATCCAATGGTATAGCCTGACCGGAATTTGCCAGATATATTTCTCTTTTTTCAGCATATTGGCGCCTCCTGTCTCAATAGAACACGCAGCCGCCTGCCGGATGCCCGCTGCTGAGGTCAATTATATGAGCCGCGCAAGCCACGCAGGGATCAAAAGAATGAATCACCCGCAGCAGTTCCAGGGGCTGCTCCGGATCTTCCAAAGGAGTACCGATCAAAGCGGCTTCATAAGGTCCTTTGCCGCCTTCATCGCTTTCCGGGGCTGCGTTCCAGGTGCTGGGCACCACTGCTTGATAAAGACTGATTTTGCCCTTATCGATTTTCACCCAATGTCCCAACGCCCCTCGCGGCGCTTCGGTAAAACCGACCCCTCGGGCTGATTGAGGCCAGCCGGCAGGGTCCCATTTACTGCCTTCGAACACCTGGCTGTCACCGTCTTTGATGTTGGTCAACAGTTGGTCAAAACGCTGTTTTAGATAATCGACCATGATTTTCGTCTCCAAACCTCGGGCCAAGGTCCGTCCCAAGGCGGAAAACAACGCTTCCCGCTCCCATCCCAGACGTTCCAGCGCTTCGTTCACACTGGTTTTAATGACCTCATTGCCCCGGGCATAACCCACCAGCATCCGTGCCAGTGGCCCCACTTCCATAGGCTTGCCTTTCCAGCGCGGTGTTTTGATCCAACTGTATTTTCCCCCGGTATCCAGTTGCTCGTAAGGCGGCTTGGGCCCGCTGTATTTGACTTTAGTTTCTCCCGACCAGGGGTGGCGTCCGCCTTCGTTTCCGCTGTACTCATACCAGGCGTGATCTACAAACTCTTGTACCTGGGCGGGATCGCGGGGATCTACATCAAAAACTTCGTCCAAATTCCGGTTGAGTATGACCCCGCCGGGGAAAAGGGCATCCTGGTTATTATTTTTATTTTCATCGGCCAAGGTTCCGTATACCAGGTAATTTTCCACCCCGCCGCCAAAGGTCCAATCTTTATAGTAAGAAGCTATGGCAAACAGATCCGGGATATAAACCTGGTTGACGAAAGCGATGGCTTTGTCAATTTCCTTTGCCACCAAACTCAACCGCTCCATGTTGATGGTGTTGTCGTTTTCAACATTGATGGTGCAGGCCATGCCTCCTACCAGGTAATTGGGATGAGGATTCTTTCCGCCAAAAATCGTATGGATTTTCACGATATCCTTGTGCCAATCCAATGCGTCCAGATAATGGGATACTGCGATCAAATTTACTTCCGGCGGCAGTTTGTAGGCCGGATGTCCCCAATAAGCATTTGCGAAGATACCCAATTGCCCACTGTCGGCCAGTCCTTTGAGGGTTTTTTGCACTTCGGCAAAATGTCCCGGCGAAGACTTGGGGTAAGCGGACAGCGATCGTGCCAACGTCGAAGTTGCCTGGGGGTCGGCGCGCAGCGCCGAGTTTAGATCGATCCAATCGAATCCGTGCAGTTGATAAAAGTGGGTCACATGATCCTGCACAAACTGTACCGCTGTCATGATCTGGCGAATTAAGACCGCGTTCCTGGGTATAACGATTTTCAGAGCATCCTCGACCGCCTGAAGGGAAGCAATGGCATGTATATGGGTACATACGCCGCAGATACGCTGCATAAAGGCCCAGGCATCGCGGGGGTCACGCTCCAGTATGATACGCTCCAATCCCCGAAAAGCCGTGCCTGAACTGAAAGCATTTATTATCCTGCCTCCGTCTACCTCGGTTTCGATGCGCAAATGACCTTCAATTCTGGTGATAGGGTCGATCACAATTCGCTGTGCCATAGCTTATTCCTGCTCCCCTTCGGTTTGGTTATTTTTTTGCTTGCCTCCCATGATCATTTGTGTAGCCACAGCGTGGGCTGCCACTCCGGCAAGGGTGATACCGGCGGCCGCCTTGCCGATTTTATCGGGAGCAAAAGGCTGGGCGGTTCCAGGGATATGGGCCAAATGACTGTACATGGGCATGTCATCGAAAAATCCCGGCTCTGAACAGCCTATACAAGGATGGCCAGACTTGATCGGATAACTTACGCCGTCGTTCCATTCGGTAATGGAACAGGCATTATACGTGGTGGGGCCTTTGCAGCCAACTTTGTAAAGGCACCAGCCATGCTTGGCGCCTTCGTCATCAAATTGTTCCACGAACATGCCGGCATCGAAAAACGCCCGGCGATTGCAGTTGTCATGAATACGATGATTGTAGAAAGCCTTGGGACGCCCCAGATTGGTAAGCTCCGGAAGCCGATCGAAGGTAAGATAGTGGACGATCGTATTGGTGATCACTTCCGCGATGGGCGGACAACCGGGTACGTCGATCACGGTTTTATTCTTGACCACCTCTTTTATTGCCACCGCTCCGGTAGGATTGGGATGAGCGCCCTGGACGCAGGTGCTGGTGGCGCAGGTGCCGTAGGCAATTACACCGATAGAATCCTGGACGGTTTCTAAAAGCAAATCTTTAGCGCTTTTGCCGCCGATGGTGCAATAAATGCCGTCATCCTTCAGGGGTACGCTGCCTTCCACCACCACCAGATAGTGGTCTTTGTAGTCCCTAATGGTCTTTAGCCGGGCTTCTTCCGCCCGCTGCCCGGCAGCGGCCTGCAATGTCTCCATATAATCCAGAGAGATCATATTGAACAGCATATCCGCCAACAGCGGATGGGCACTGCGAAAAAACGATTCCGCACAGCAGGTGCACTCCTGCAGATGTAAATAAATCACCGGCAAACGGGGTTTGCTTTCCAATGCCTGTGAAACTTTAGGAATAAACGAAGCGTCCAACCCCATCCCCGCAGTGAGGATAGCGCAAATCTTCAGAAATTCCCGCCGCGTACAACCCCTTTTGCTCATCAGTGCAAATAAAGTTTCCTGGGCCATACCAATACCCCCGCGCACCAATTTCTAATATTATCTTGCATTTGCCCTCAGACTATGCAAAAACAGGGGCATCAGCGCCGGATACGGCGGGAACCCTTTAATAACGCAGCAATGCCGCTATGTCCCCCCCCTCGGGTATACTCTGTTGGTCCATTAAATATACGGATCCGCCGTTTAAAATCGTATGCCGTATGGCCAGGTCATATAATTCGTCGTCTCCCGGCTCAGGCTGCGCATGTACCGTTACGCTGTTAAGCTCCCCATCGTATCTGCCCCATTGCTGCCCGTCCGCCAGAAATAACAATTCTACCTGACCGTTGCAGGAAGCCGGAATGACGGCGGCAATATCTTTAAGAGTACGGCCGGTGCCCTGGAAGGGGCCGTAATAGGTAAGGGCTTCCTGTTCGGCTTTATGGAAATAGTGCTCCACCAGAGGCATAGCCAGGGTCTGAATATCCTCGCCGCTCAATTCTTCCGGATTGCCGGGAAGCGATTCCGGGGCCAGCCAGGCATAAGTATTGGCTTCTTTGTAAATGGGCAGAAGATAATCCACTCCCATCAGCACCAACGGCGATTTTTCCTCCCGCAGCACTTCCCACAGGCCTTTGTCAATGAGACGGAAATAGCGCAAAATATTGTTTTTACGATCATCTTTTTCGATTCCCTGTCCATGAAAGATCGCCGCGGCTTTGCTGTTGGCTCCCGGCAGCGTATTGCTATGCTGCTGCAACTGGCGTTGCGGATCATCAAATTTCATGGCTTCGGCCAAACTGGAGGGAATATTATCAACTTCGATTTCTCGGACACTGGCGCGGCTGCATTGAAAGAATCTAACCTTATTTAAACTCAAAGCCAGCACATAAAAACGTCCGTCTCCCAAAATAAAAGGCAGCAAGGGTTTAATGTGAAACTGCGGTCCGATATGCAGGAAATCATCAAATTCAAAGGGAAGAAAATAATATTTAAACAAGTTGTCGGACAAAAAAATCGCCAGGCCGTCGCGTTGATTCTGCCAGAACTGGTTATTCAGGGTCAGATCCTCCAGCGGCGATAAAAAGGCCTCCGCTTCCACCCTGCGCATCCCGCTATCACATAGCCTGGTTTCCGCCTCCTGCAGCAAATTCTTAAGTCTTATTCTGCCCTGCAGCGTTTCTTTTCCCGCCCGGTATGTCTTCATATATATTGACAAACACGTCTTGTCGCGGCTTTTCAGCAGTTGATCAAAATCTTCCCGGCTTAATAAACTCATGTTCGCACCTCCTCAATTAAATATATTGTTCCCCCAAGGTGCGAATTTTTACCCATCCGGGATCAAATCAAACCATATGAAAACTGCTATGAATAGATTTTCCATGGCCGCTTTTTCTGTCCGCATTCAGCCAAATTTGATTCCACTGCAAAAATTTATAAGGGGTCCCCCCATGCTGCGCCAAGTACTCCTTCATGTTTAT